>CANGZO010000068.1 GCA_947458305.1 Comamonadaceae bacterium | reverse complement strand
TGGCACCGTCCAGTCCCAAGGCTTGGGCTGAGCTTGGACGGGCATGCAGAGCATCTTGGCCTGCAGGCTTTCCCAAGGTGGCGGCATCGGCAATCACGTCACGGATGTCGTCGGCCACTTGGTAGGCCTCTCCCAAGTAATTGCCCAAATGCGCCCAGGGTTCAGGCTCTGCGCCGCAACTCAAGGCCCCTGCGCAGGTGGCTGACACAAACAAAGCCCCGGTCTTGGCACGTTGGTATTGGCCCAGATCGGCGCTGGTTTCACACTCCCATGCTTGTCCGGCGACGATGCCATGCGGCAAACCGACGCCCGTGGTCATGTTGTCCATCAATTGGATCAGTCGATCGGGTCGCTGCGCACCGGCTTGCAACAAAACACGGTAAGCCATAACGATCAGGCCATCACCCGCCAACAGCGCCAGTGGTTCGCTGAAGGCCTTGTGCACGGTGGGGCGGCCGCGCCGCGTATCGGCGTTGTCAAAGGCGGGCATGTCGTCATGCACCAAAGAGGCGCAATGCATCAACTCCAGGGCCACAGCAGCGGCATTGGTGAGTTGGGGCGCGTCGTCGCCACAGGCAGTGGCCACCGCCATGCACAGCTGCGGGCGGATGCGGGCACCGCCCGAAAACACCGCATGCCGCATGGCCGCCACCAACCGAGGCGGAGCCCCCACACCGGCGGCCAGCTCAAAATGCGTGCTCAAGGCTTGTTCAGCGCGTGTCAACAGACTCATGGGACCTCCGACCGGGAAACCTGTCAACCTAAATTGACGGGCGTATGTGTCAATATAACCTGATAATTGAAACTGTCAACCCGTATTGACACATCCACACTTGGGAGCGAAGCCATGGGAATCTGGTTGGAATTGGGTATTTTTGGTTTGGTGTTCGTGTTTGCCTTTTGGCAAATGCACGACGTGCGCAAGGCCCAAGAGCAAACGCGCCAGCAGCGGGCGCGGGAAAAAGCAGCGCAAGATGCGCAGGATCAGGAAACGGCTGCCCAGCAAGCGACCGACGCCACAGACAAGAAGTCGTGAGTCACGCGCCTGTGCCAGAAGGTTTTGGGGCGTGTGCCGCGCCCATCGCCCACGGGGTGGGCTCCTACAAAGGGCTGAACTGCAGTGCCGCCAGGCTGGCGTAGAGGCCGCCTTTGGCTTGCAGTTTCGGGGCGTGTGCCACGACCATCGCCCACGGGGTGGGCTCCTACAAAGCATCGGTTTGCCGCATCGCACAAAGACGTCTGGGGGTTTGTAGGAGCCCACCCCGTGGGCGATGGCATGTGGACCACCGACGCTTACCCCTCTGCAGCGCATTCATTCAGTGTTCACAAGACCTGCAATTTGGCTTAGGCTGTACCTGCAGGGAGAGAAAAATGACACGCATCACAGCCCACGCGCACCGTTTGCGATCGGGCCGCTATTCCCAAAGTGGGCAGGTTTACATGATCACCGTGGTCACGGCTGAGCGGCGGCGGATTTTTGAGCATTTTTCAGCCGCCAGGACCTTGATCGGTCACCTGAAAACAGCAAACGATTTACAAACGGCCAGCACATTGGCTTTTGTGGTCATGCCGGACCACCTGCATTGGCTGATGCAATTGGGCGAAGGCGCAACACTTTCTCAAGTTGTGCGTGGGGTGAAATCGCTCACTTCTCACCGCCTGGGTTATCCGGTCTGGCAGCGCGGATACCACGACCATGCCGTGCGGCATGACGAAGACCTCAAAGCCATGTCACGTTACGTCATTGCCAACCCGATCCGCGCTGGATTGGTGTCATCTGTTGGCGATTACCCCCATTGGGATGCCGTTTGGGTTTGATCGCTGAGGACCCGCAAGCCCCACAGGGGTGAGCATTTCGGGGCGTGTGCCACGCCCATCGCCCACGGGGTGGGCTCCTACAAAGGGCTGAACTGCAGTGCCGCCAGGCTGGCGTAGAGGCCGCCTTTGGCTTGCAGTTCGGCGTGGGTGCCCTGCTCCATCAAGCGGCCGCGCTCCAGCACCCAGATCACATCGGCGCGTTGCACCGTGGCCAGCCTGTGAGCAATGACCAAGGTGGTGCGACCCACCATGGCTTTGTCCAGCGCGGCTTGCACCATTTTTTCGCTTTGCGCGTCGAGCGCGCTGGTGGCTTCGTCGAGCAGCAAAAGCGGCGGGTTTTTCAATATAGCCCGTGCGATGGCGATGCGTTGGCGCTGTCCACCCGAAAGGCGCACGCCCCGGTCACCCAAGTAGGTGTCAAAACCCTCAGGCAGTTCGCGGATGAACTCTTGGGCATAAGCGGCCTCAGCAGCAGCGTGCACGTCTTCCAGGCTGGCGTCGGGCCGGCCGTAGCGGATGTTCTCGATCACGGTGCCCGAAAAGATCACCGGCTCCTGCGGGACGATGGCCATGCGCTCGCGCAAGGCGTGCAGGTCCATCTGGTCGATCGGCACACCGTCGAGCACGATGCGGCCCGATTGCGGGTCGTGAAAGCGCATCAGCAAATCGAACAAGGTGGTTTTGCCTGCCCCGCTCGGACCCACCACCGCCAAGGTCTGTCCGGGGCGAATCTGACCAGTGAGCTGGTCCAGCGCCCAGGTGTCGGGGCGCGAGGGGTAATGAAAGCGAACCGACTCGAGTTGCAAGGACGAGCCGCCTTGCGGCCAAGGCGCTTGCTGCGGCTGGGCCGCGATCTTGAGATTGGACTCGGTGTGAAGCAACTCCATCAGGCGCTCGGTGGCACCCGCTGCGCGCAGCATGTCGCCGTACACCTCGCCCAGCACTGCAAAGGCACTGGCCAACAAGATGACATAAAACACCGTCTCGCCCAGCTGGCCGGCTGTGCTGGTGCCCGCACGCACCGCCAAGGTGCCCATGTACAGGCCCCAGAGCAAGACGGCGCTGGAAGCCATGATGATGAAGCCCACCAGCACCGCGCGCGCGCGGATGCGGCCTAAAGCGGAGCTCAGGGCGCGCAGGGTGGAATCGACGAAGCGGCGCGTCTCGCGGCCCTCGGCGGTGTAGCTTTGCACCACGCTGATGGCGTTGAGCACCTCAGAAGCGATGGCGCTCGAATCGGCCACCCTGTCCTGGTTGGTGCGCGAGAGGCGGCGCACGCGGCGGCCCAAATAGACGCTCGGAAAAATCACCGCCACCAGCACCGCCACCACCTGCAGCATCAAGATGGGGTTGGTCCACACCAGCATGATCAGCGCCCCCGCGCCCATGACCAGGTTACGCAAGCCCATCGAGAACGAGGAGCCCACCACGGTTTGCACCAGCGTGGTGTCGTTGGTGAGGCGCGAGAGCACCTCACCCGACTGCGTGGTCTCAAAAAAGGCCGGGCTTTGTTTGAGCACATGGCCGTACACCGCGTTGCGCAAGTCTGCGGTGATGCGCTCGCCCAGCCAGCTCACAGTGTAGTAACGCCCTGCCGAAAACACCGCCAAAGCCGCCGCCACAGCAAACAGCTGCAAAAAGTTGCCCGACAACTGCTCGGCCGGTGCGCCACTGGCCAGGCCCTGATCAATCAGCTGGCGCAAGACCCAAGGAAAAGCCAGCGTGGTGCCTGCGGCCAACAAGAGGAACAAGGCCGCTACCCCCAAGGCCACGCGGTAAGGCTTGAGAAAAGGGGCCAGGCCCGAGAGCGATTTGGGAGAAGTAGCCATGAACGATCAAAAAAACCCAAGCAACAACAAGGTGCCTTTAAAGCCCTTCAAGCATAACGGCAAACTTCAAGGCCTCTGGCCAGCACACGCGAGCGTGGCCAGTGGCTCGGCTCAGACATCGATCACCACATTCCCCACCAACTGACCCGCCTCCACGCTGCGATGCGCCAGGGCCACTTGGTTCAGCGCAAAGCGTTGGCCGATGCTGTGCTGCAGTTGATCCTTGGCCAGCATCTGAGACAAACGCGCCACAGCTTGCAGCCGATCAGCTGGGGTCAAGTCGTACACCAAAAAGAATTTGACACCCATGGACTGAAACAGCCACGGGCGAAAAGGCAAGTTCACCTCCAAGGCATTTGAGCCATAACAAATCACTTGGCCATGGGGCGACAAAGCGCCTTCTGCAGCAAAGCGTGCGGTGCTCGAAAAGTCCATGTCGATGATCACATCGGCACCACGCCCATGGGTGAGGGCTTTGACGCGCTCGGGCACCGATTCGGTCTTGTAAAAAATGGCCTCTTGCATACCGGCAGCGCGGGCATGAGCGGCCTTGGCGTCTGAACCCACCGTGCCGATCACCCGTCCCCCGGCCAAGGTCACCATTTGCGTGATGTAGTGCCCCACCGCCGAAGAAGCCGCGGTCACCAGCACGGTTTGCCCCCGCAAATCGCCCGCCATGCGCTCGGCCAAGATCACCGCCTGCACCGCCGTCAAGCCCGGAATGCCCATGCAAGCGCCGGCTGCAAAGTCAGTGCCCTCAGGCAAAAGCACCGCTTGCTCAGAAGGCAGCGCGATGTATTGAGCGCAAGTGCCCAAGGGCCGCTGCCACTGGCCGTTCCAGACCCAAACCCGCTCGCCCACACGGTCAGCAGACACGCCCGAACCCACGGCTTCGATCACACCCGCACCATCGCTGTGGGGCACGATCAAGGGGTCTGCCAAAGGCCGGGCTCGGCGCGACTTGACATCAGAGGGGTTCACCCCCGATGTGGCCAGGCGTACCAACACCTCTCCAGCTTGGGGGCTGGGGGTGGGCAACTCGCCCACCTGCATCACGTCTTGCGCTTCCCCATTGCGGGTGTACCAGGCTGCTTGCATGAAAGGGTCTCCTTGATGAAATGAACGATTGAAAAAAGGCTGCCTCAGGTCGCACCGAGCGCGCTCAGCGCAAGCCATCCCACAAAAGTTTGCAGCCCGTGAGGAACATGCCCCAGCGAATCAGGCGGTAAAACAAAGTGGGGTCGATGCGACGGGCCAAGCGCACGCCCAGCCACACACCCACAGGTGCCAAAGGCAAAAGCACCAAAGAAGTGGCGAAGTTGCGCATGTCCAGCAAGCCCAGCCAGGCGTATGGCAGCCACTTGGCCATGTTGATAAAGAAAAACAAAAACGCCAAGGTGCCTGTGAACTGCACCGGTTTGAGCTTGAGGGGCACCACATAGGCATTGACCGGTGGCCCACCAGCATGAGAGATGAAACTGGTGAACCCCGCCGTGGTGAGCAAGATCGCGCCCACCCATCGCGGGGGCGGACGGCTGTCAGGGCGGGGCTTGAACAACATTTGTTGCGCCAGAAAGAGCAAGGTAAAGGCACCCACAATGGCTGCAACCACCTTGGCATCGAGCAACTTGAACAGCAAGGCCCCGATCACAACGCCCACCATGGCAAAGGGCAGCATGAATTGGAGCAAGGTCTTGTCAAAGTCCTTGCGAAAAGCGGCCATGCCCAGCAGGTCCATCACCAGCAAGACGGGCATCAAAATCGCGGCAGCCTGCGGTACCGTGACGGCGAGAGCCATCATGGGCACAGCCAAGGAGCCAAAGCCCGCACCAAAACCGCTTTTGCTCAAACCCAGCAGCAAAACCGCAGGCACGGCGATCGCATAAAAGAAGGGGTCGGTGATGAGAGGGAAATCCATGAAGCCTGTGCTGCACAACGTTGCCCGCAAACAGCGGGCGCTTGGCGGTGCCGCCCCATCTTAGCCCCCTTGGGCTGTTTAGATTCGCATCTTTGCGACACCCTTTCGTTCACGCTCCTGAGTGGCCTTCATTTCTGCAATACATAGGTTCCAGGTGCTGGACACAGCGGCGGCCCGTCCCGCGTGCCCAAGGCAGGTGGCAACTCGGGCGCACCTGAATGGGCTTGCAGCCAATCGAGCCAGTGTGGCCACCACGAACCCTCGTGCTTGGGGGCCGCTTCCAGCCAAGCGTCCGGGTCAAGATAAGGGCCATCGTGCAACTGGGTCAGTGCTTGATAACTGCGCCCCGACACTCCCGGCGGGTTGACGATGCCCACGTTGTGCCCGCCCGACGTCAGCACGAAAGTGGTGTCCACATTGGTCAGCAAATGCAGTTTGTGTACCGAGCGCCAAGGGGCCACATGGTCGCGAACCGTGCCAATGGCGTAGATGGGGCACTGAATGGCCGTTAGCGCCACGGGCTTGCCATCCACTGGATAGCGCCCGCTGGCCAGATCGTTATTCAGGAACAGGCGATGCAAGTACTCGGCGTGCATGCGGTAAGGCAAGCGGGTGCCATCGGCGTTCCAGGCCATCAAGTCGCTCATCGTGCTGCGCTCACCCAACAGGTATTCCTTCAGCAGGCGCGACCAGATCAGGTCGTTCGAGTTCATCCACTGGAACGCGCCAGCCATCTGCGAGCTGTCCAGGTAGCCTTGGTCCCACATGATGTCTTCCAGGTGCGCCACCTGGCTGTCGTCGATGAACAACGCCAGCTCGCCCGGTTCGCTGAAATCGGTTTGCGCAGCAATCAGCGTCATGCTGGCCAGCCGCGTATCACCCAAGTGGGCCATAGCGGCTGCGGCAATCGCCAGCAGCGTGCCCCCAAGGCAATAGCCCACCGCGTGCACGGGCTGCTGGGGCAGCACGCGCCCCAACGCATCCAGGGCTTCCATGACGCCCAGGCGCAAGTAATCGTCCATTGATAAATCACGGTCTTCGGCCCCCGGATTGGCCCAAGACATGGCAAACACCGTGTGCCCTTGGTCGACCAAGTACCGAATCAGTGAGTTGTGGGGCGACAAGTCCAGGATGTAGTACTTCATGATCCACGAAGGGACGATCAGCACTGGCTCAGGCCGTACCCTCGCGGTCGTGGGGCTGTACTGGATCAACTCGATCAAATGGTTGCGGTACACCACCTGCCCCGGCGTGATCGCCACGTCGCGCCCCACCTGGTAAGCCTCAGCCCCTTTCGGCGGCGCACCCGATGACTTGCGCTGCACATCGTCCAGCCAGTTTTGAAAGCCCTGGCGCAAATTGTCGCCGTGGGTGCTCTGCATGCGCTCCAGCACCTCGGGGTTGCTCAGCCAGAAGTTGGCTGGCGACACCATGTCCTGCATCTGCCGCACCATGAAGCTGACCACCGCCTCGTGGTGAGGGGACACGCCGCGCACGCCGTGAGTGGCGTCTTGCCACCATTGCTGCGTCAACAAAAAAGACTGGCTCAGGGCATTGAATGGCCAACCTTGCCAACCCGGGTGGACAAAACGGGTGTCGTGCACCGGGGGCTCAATACAGGGTTTGCAATGGTCCTGCTGCGCCTGAGCTACATAACCCAGCCACTTCTGGCTGCTTTGCATGGCCCGCTGCCAAAGCTTGAGCTGCTCGGCCGGGTTGTGTGACAAATGGGTCAGCCAATCGTCAAAGGCCATGCGCAGCGAAGCGATGGACACGCCTTGCGTCCAAGGGGACCACTGAGCGTGCGCCCAGCGGTCGAGCATGGGGCCTGGGTGCTCACGGGACACGTGAGTTAGAGAGTTGGCAGGTCGGATGTTCACGCGCTCATGCTAGGCGTCTGGACCCAGCTTGACCATCTGTCTTTCGATCTATTTTGGTGCGGTAGCCCACAAAACCCTGATGATTGGATTGGTTTTGCCAGCGGGAGACAGGCGCCGCAGCCAGACGCACACACAATACGCAACCTTTCACCACAGGCATTGAGATTCCCATGATCCGCTCCAGCTTGAACGTTCTTGGTAGCGAATTGATTCCCTGCTCCTATGACCCCCTCACGGGCTACTTCAGGGACGGTTGCTGCAATACCACTGAAGAAGACGTGGGCACCCACGTAATCTGTGCCAAAGTCACACAGGATTTTTTGAATTACTCACGGTCTCGTGGCAACGATTTGATGACACCACGGCCTGAACACCGCTTTGCGGGCCTGAAGGCGGGAGACAGATGGTGTCTGTGTGCCATGCGCTGGCTGGAAGCTTTTCAAGCGGGCGTTGCACCCCACGTGATTTTAGAAAGCACCCACCAAAAAGCCCTCGAGTACGTGACCCTGGAGCAGCTGCGCGAGTTTGCTTGGGAGTCGCATTGAAGGCGGCTGGGCTCACATCATCATGCTGAGCTGAAACACCGAGTTGGGTGCGCGGGGCATGACCGGTGGTGGCAAAGGCTTCAAACGGAATTGGCCCATCATGGAAGTCACCCGTGCATCACGGGGCATGAAGGGAACCGCCACATCGGCCAAGGTTTGTGCCTGCAGCAATGCCTGCATGTTGTCCTGGATGCCCGTCTCGAGCGCTTTCATGGGGTGGTCAGCATCCGGGTAAAGCTTGTCAAAACTGTGCACCTCTTCAAAGTGCTTCACCACATCCCACAAACTGATGTCTTCGGGGTTGCCGCGGATTTGGTAGCCACCACCCGGACCGCGGTGGGCGCGGATCAGACCGGCTTCACGCAGCTCTTTGAGAATGGATTCGGTGTACGAAGAAGACAGAGACAGGCCGCTGGCGATCTCTTCGGTGGTCACGTGTTTGATGACCGAGCGGGACGTGATGAACACAGCGATGTCAAGGGCTTTGACGGTTTTCTTCTGGATCATGGTCTTCTCCGTTAACGATGAGATATTCTATGACCATACAGTCACAAAACAACCATTAATTTTTTGAAATAACTTTTCGTTAACCACAATGGTTTCTTTAGCACTACAAAAACGTGTTCGCGCTGCCTGTTCACCCGCCCTCTTACAAGGTCTGTTTGCATGAAACGGCATGTCGCCGCCATATTGGTCTTGCTCACCACGGCCGTGGTGATCGACAACCATGTGGACTGGGAGCGGCTGGATGGCCGCCGCTTGTTGGCGGTGAGTGGCCAGCGCTTGGATGTGACCGGCTGGGCAGCCGAAAAGGCGCTGGCTTGGCGCCGTGATTGCAGACAGCTGGCCCCCCTGTCGATGGACAGCCCAGCAGCCAATGAGGTGTTGGACGTCATTCGCCAGCACAGCCTGCCCGACTCGCAAAGCGCGCGGGGCTTGCAGATCCGTCTATTGGGCGACTGGGTTGTGGCAGAGGTCACTTTTGACACCCTCAAGCCCGCAATGGTGGTCTTGAGGCTGCAAGGCGGCCAATGGCGCGTACAAGACCGGGCTGTGTGGAGCGGCTCAACCGCCCCCTGGAACAGTGCTCACTTTGTGCGCCGTTACCTGCGCCAGCAAGCGCCCGATCTGCCGCAGGTCTTGCTGGACTGCACCGACATCGACCCTGTGCGTTACGGGCCAGGGCCTGGCGGACTCGGGCCTGCACCTTCGAACAGGACCCGGCAGCCATGAGCTACCGGGTGGTGTGGTTCAAGCGTGACCTGCGTCTGCACGACCATGCCGCGCTCGCACACGCCGCCGCACAAGGACCGGTGCTGTGCCTGTACATCGTCGAGCCAGGTTTGTGGACGCAACCCGATGCGGCCTTGCAGCATTTTGAATTTGTGCGCGAATCTTTGACCGAACTGCACCACGAATTGCAAGCACTGGGCGGCAGCTTGCAGGTGCGCGTGGGGCCTGCGGTGCAGGTGCTGGCCGCCCTGTACGCGCAAGCGCCCTTTGCCGAATTGGTGGCCCACGAAGAAACCGGCAACGCCTTCACCTACGAGCGCGACCTTCAAGTGGGCGCGTGGTGCCGCGCTGCGGGCGTGGGCTGGACAGAGTTGGCGCAGTTTGGCGTGGTGCGTCGCCTCAAAAGCCGCAACACCTGGCAAGCCCGCTGGGAAGCGCACATGGCCGCGCCGCAAGCAGTGCTGCCTGAGTTGCTCTTTTATGACACGCCTGAAAATTCCGGTCCCGAGGTGATGACACCGCCACCCGGCCTGCAGCACAACCCACCTGATCGCCAGCGCGGAGGTCGTCGTTTGGGTCTGCAGACCTTGCACAGTTTCTTGGATGCACGGGCCTTGTCGTACCGGGGCGGCATCTCCTCGCCACTGTCCTCGCCCACCGCCTGTTCACGCATCTCAGCCTACCTGGCTTGGGGCTGCATCAGCATGCGCGAGGTGGTGCAAAGCACCCGCGCTGCGCTCGATGCCTTGCCGCCGCAAGCGGGCAGACACAAGGCCGGACTCATCGGTTTCATCAGCCGCTTGTATTGGCATTGCCACTTCATCCAAAAGCTCGAAAGCGAGCCCGAAATCGAATGGCGCAACATGCACCGGGGCTATGACGGCCTGCGCGAAGACGGCTGGAACGACGCGCACTTTGCGGCACTGACCTCGGCCCGCACGGGCTGGCCCATGGTGGACGCTTGTGTGGTCATGCTGCACCAAACCGGCTGGCTCAACTTTCGCATGCGGGCCATGCTGGTGTCGGTGGCGGCCTACCCGCTGTGGCTGGACTGGCGGCCCGTGGGCCATTGGCTGGCCACGCAGTTTCTGGATTACGAACCTGGCATCCACTGGAGCCAACTGCAAATGCAGTCGGGCACCACCGGCATCAACACCACGCGGGTGTACAACCCCATCAAACAAGCACAAGACCACGACCCCAAAGGCATCTTTGTGCGCCGCTGGTTGCCCCACATGCGCCGCGTGCCCGACACCTGGTTGCTCGAGCCCTGGCTCATGCCGCCCGAGGTGCAGC
>CANGZO010000067.1 GCA_947458305.1 Comamonadaceae bacterium | reverse complement strand
TTGATGACGACCCCGAAATCCGGCAATTGACAGCGAAATACCTGGAGCAAAACAGCATCCAGTGCAGCACCGCGGCCAACAGCCATGAGATGCGCCGCATGCTGCAGATGCAGCGTGTGGATCTGTTGGTCCTCGATGTGATGATGCCCGGCGAAGACGGCCTGACAATTTGCCGCAACTTGCGCGCCGACGGCAGCGGATATGCACAGCTGCCCATCCTCATGCTCACGGCCCGCACCGACGACGCCGACCGCATTTTGGGCCTAGAGATGGGCGCAGACGATTACTTGGGCAAGCCATTTGTCCCACGCGAATTGTTGGCTCGCATTCGTGCCATCTTGCGTCGCTCGCGCGCTTTACCCGCCAATTTACAAACCACAAACAGCCCCAACCAGTGGCGTTTTTCGGGCTACACACTCGATGCCTTGACTCGCCAGGTGCGCAACCCCGATGGGATTTTGTTGGTACTGACCTCGGGCGAATACCGTGTGTTGCACGTCTTGCTCAACCATGCCAACAAGGTGCTGTCTCGAGAGCAACTGCTTGAACTGACCCAAGGGCGATCGGGCGATGCGTTTGACCGCTCCATCGACTTGCTCATCAGTCGCCTCCGCTTGCGCTTAGGCGAGCCCGCACGCAGATTGGGCTTGATCAAAACGGTACGCAGCGAAGGGTATGTGCTGGCCACCGAGGTACAAGCCGAATGATGGCGGTGTTGAAAAAAATCTGGCCGCAAAGCCTGTTTACACGCTTGTTGTGGGTGTGGCTGATGGGTTTGACTCTGGTGCTGGCTGCCGCCGCTTGGCTCGCACTGGACGAGCGCTCGGTGCGTGGACAAGTCGTGTTGCATGCGAAGCTCACGCAAGAGCTGGCCGCATCGGCTGATTGGCTCGACACCCTGAGCCCTGCCCAACGCGAACAGTGGCTAGAGGACAAGGGTCAGGGCAAGCGCCGCGAGCGTTGGCGTCTTGAACCACCCAAGGCGTGGTCACCAAACGCCAACCCACTGCCGCCCCATGTTCGACCTTTGGCGATTTATTTGGCCAGCGAATTGGCATCTCGCCAGCCACTTGTGCAGCACTTCACGCCACTGCACGATAGACAAAGACATGGCGACGCTGATGGTCACCACCCAGAACGTTCGCGCGGACAAACCTGGGTATCGCTGCTGTTGGCCGATGGCGCACAGGTTTATGTCCGATTGCCCGCAACTTACCCCTCTCATGTGGCCATGGGCAGGCCAGGCTTTGGCAGCGACACGCACTGGGGCTTGGTGGCGCTGACCGTGCTGGTGGGTCTGGCGCTGTTGACTTGGCTGGCGGTGGTGTACGCCACGCGCCCGCTCAAGCGCATGACACAAGCCGCCAAGGACTTGGCCGATCATCCCAATCAAGCCCCATTGTCCGAAGACGGGCCCTTGGAGGTGCGCCAAGCAGCCCAGGCCTTCAACCACATGCAAGCCCAGTTGCAGCGGCACATGGCGCAGCAAACCCAAGTGCTCGCGGCAATCGCCCACGACTTGCAAACACCGCTGACGCGCTTGCGCCTGAAAACCGAATGGGTCAACGATGAGACGCTGCGCCAACGCATGCAAGCTGACCTGAGTGAAATGCAAGATTTGGTGCAGGACGGCTTGGCGTTGGCCCGCAGCTGGCACGCCCATCCACAGCGCCAGCCGGTGCACCTGAACCAGCTGTTGCAAACCCAGCTCAGCGAATGGGAAGACTTGGGCTGGGCGGTGCAAGCGCAGGGTGCGGACAGCGATTGTTTGGTCAACACCGATGTGGCCGCGCTGCGCCGGGTGTTGGGCAATGTGGTGCACAACGCCATCACCTACGGCCACCGCGCCACGGTCACCTTGTTGTGCCAAGACCCTGGCCAGCCCGATCACTGGTGCATCGTGGTGGAAGACGAGGGGCCAGGCTTGCCCGAGTCCGACTTGCAAACGGTGTTGCAACCGTTTGTGCGTCAAGAAAGCTCGCGCAACCGACAAACCGGCGGCACGGGCTTGGGTTTGTCGATCGCGCTGAACCTGATGACCGCCTTGGGCGGACGCTTGGTCTTGGCCAACCGAGCGCAAGGTGGCTTGCGCGTCACCCTCAGCGCACCGCGTTAAGCCTTCACTTCAGCGCATGCAGGGCCGCCTGCGCGATGCTGTCGGCATCCACCGCAAAGAAGCGGCGCAGGGCCGCCCGCGTGTCGCTGCGGCCAAAGCCGTCGGTGCCCAGCGTGGTGTAGCGGCGGCCTTCGGGCACGAAGGCGCGAACGCTCTCGGGCACGGCGCGCACGTAGTCGGTGGCAGCAATCACGGGGCCTTGTGTGGCCGACAACAGGCTTGCCAAATGTCCAACGCCAGCGCCAACACCCGCCGCTGGACCCGTATCTGCCAGGCGCTCAAGCGCCATGCCGTCTCGCGCCAACTCACTCCAACTGGTGATGCTCAGCACCTCAACGCCCACGCCTTGCGCGGCCAGTTGCTGCGCAGCTTTGACCACTTCGGTCAAGATCGCGCCCGAGCCGAGCAAGGTCACGCGCTGGGCGGCATCGCTGGGGCCGTACACGCCAAATCGGTAGCCCCCGCGCAGCACGTCGGCCTCCACGCCCGCAGGCAAGTCGGGCTGCGCGTAGTTCTCGTTCATCAGGGTCACGTAATAAAACACATCGGCTTGCTGCTCGACCATCTCGCGCATGCCCGCGTCCAGAATCACCGCCAGCTCGCCCGCAAAGGCCGGGTCGTAGGCCTTGCAGTTGGGGATGGTGGCCGCCACCAAATGGCTGCTGCCATCCTGGTGTTGCAGGCCCTCGCCGCCCAAGGTGGTGCGGCCTGAGGTGGCACCCAGCAAAAAGCCCCGTGCCCGCTGGTCGGCTGCAGCCCAAATGGCGTCGCCCACGCGCTGGAAGCCGAACATCGAGTAATAAATATAAAAGGGCAGCATGGCCAGGCCGTGCACGCTGTAGCTGGTGGCCGCTGCTGTCCAGCTGGCGATGGCGCCGGCTTCGCTGATGCCTTCTTCCAGAATCTGGCCGTCGGTGGCTTCGCGGTAACTCAGCACCGAGCCGATGTCTTCAGGCGCATAACGCTGGCCCACGCTGCTGTAAATGCCCACCTGTTTGAACAGGTTGGCCATGCCGAAGGTGCGCGCCTCGTCGGCCACGATAGGCACGATGCGCGGACCGAGCTGCTGGTCTTTGAGCAGGTTGCCCAGCATGCGCACAAAGGCCATCGTGGTGCTCATCTCTTTGCCGTCGGCCTGCAGCGCAAACTGCCCGTAGCTGCCGAGTGCGGGCACAGGCAAACGGTCGCAAGCTGTCTCGCGCTTGGGCAAGCTGCCGCCCAATTGGGCGCGGTGCTCGCGCAGGTAACGCATCTCGGCGCTGTCGTCGGCGGGTTTGTAAAAGGCCAAGCCCTTGGCCTGCTCGTCGCTCAGCGGCAGGTCAAAGCGGTTGCGGTAGTCGATCAGGTCTTGTTCGTCGAACTTCTTTTGGCTGTGCGTGGTCATCTTGCCCTGGCCCGCGCTGCCCATGCCAAAGCCTTTTTTGGTGTGCGCCAAGATCACCGTGGGTTGGCCGCGGTGCTTGGCCGCAGCCGCATACGCCGCGTGGATTTTCACGATGTCGTGACCACCGCGCTTGAGCCGGTCGATCTGCTCGTCGGTCATGCCCTGCGCCAGCCGCGCCAGCTCTTCGTTTTGGCCAAAAAAGTTGTCGCGGTTGTAGCGCCCGTCCTTGGCCGCAAAGGTCTGCATTTGCCCGTCCACCGTGTTGGCGAAGGCCCGCAGCAAAGCGCCCGAGGTGTCGCGTGCCAGCAGGCCGTCCCAGTCGCTGCCCCAGACCAGCTTGATCACGTTCCAGCCCGCACCGGAAAACAGCTTTTCCAGCTCGTCGATGATGCGGCCGTTGCCGCGCACCGGGCCGTCCAGGCGCTGCAAATTGCAGTTGACCACCCAGACCAGGTTGTCGAGTTTTTCGCGTGCGGCCAAAGTCAGGGCGCTCATGCTCTCGGGCTCGTCCATCTCGCCGTCGCCAAACACGCCCCACACCTTGCGGCCGCTGCAATCTTGCAACTGGCGGTGCGTCAGGTAGCGCATGAAGCGCGCGTGGTAGATCGAGCTGATCGGCCCCAAGCCCATGGAGCCGGTGGGGAACTGCCAGAAGTCGGGCATCAGCCAAGGGTGTGGGTAGCTCGACAAGCCGCGTGCGCCGCTGTCGGGTGCGGTGATCTCTTGGCGGTAATGCAGCAAGTCCGCCTCGCTCAAGCGGCCTTCCAGAAAAGCGCGGGCGTACACGCCGGGCGCGCTGTGCGGCTGGAAGAACACCAAGTCACCCTTGTGCTGCTCGGTGCGGGCGTGGAAGAAGTGGTGAAACCCGGTCTCGAACAAATCGGCCACGCTGGCGTAACTGGCGATGTGCCCGCCCAACTCGCCATAGGCCTGGTTGGCACGCACCACCATGGCCAGCGCGTTCCAACGCATGATGGCCACCAGCCGCTCTTCGGTGGCCAGGTCGCCGGGGAAGTCTGGCTGGTCTTGCACCGCGATGGTGTTCATGTAGGGCGTGTTCAGCTCGGGCTGCCAGCCGGTGCACTGCTGGCGCGCCACGACGGCCAGCTCGTCCAGAATTTGCCGCGCACGCGCTGGGCCTTGGGTGCCGATCAGGGCCAGTAAAGCCTCGCGCCACTCGGCAGTTTCTTCGGGGTCCAAATCGTGGGGGTGCAAAAGAGGTTCGTAGGGTGCGTTCATGCATTTGACTGTACCGGGCAGCGTGGCGCATATGCTGCGTATTTGGATTACGCGAAACCTTATTTGAAGCACAATATGCCGAAATAAATTGGAATTCAGCACATGATTCTGGACAACTTGGATTTGAAGATACTCGACGAACTGCAGCGCGACGGCTCGCTGTCCAACGTGACGCTGGCCAAACGCATTGGCCTGTCGCCCTCGCCGTGCCTGGCCCGCGTGAAGGCCTTGGAGTCGAGCGGCGTGATCCAGCGTTACGTGGCGCTGGCCAGCGCAGCGGCGCTGGGGCTGGGCCTGACGGTCTTCATCTCGATCAGCCTCAAGACCCAAAGCAAAGCCACCCTGGCCGACTTTGAGGCCCACATCGCACGGCACGACGAAGTGATGGAGTGCTATTTGATGACCGGCGACAGCGACTATTTGTTGCGCGTGGCCGTGCGCGACATGGCGGCGCTGGAGCGCTTCATCCTGGAGCAGCTCTCACCGATTCCGGGCGTCGAAAAAATCCGCTCCAGTTTTGCGCTCAAGCAGGTGCGCTACAAGACGGCGCTGCCGCTGGGTTTGGGGTGAAGGTGAGGGTGTGGGGCTTTTAGCCCTGCGCCCGCTGCTTCAAATACGGCCCCACCTGATGGCGGCTGGTGCGTTGCAGGCCCATCAGCAAAGCGTGGTCGGCCTGAGTGCAGCCGTAACGGGTTTTCAGGTCGTGCTGCATCTGCGCCAGCAAATGCGCGGCCATCTCGGCATCGGCCAAGGCCCGGTGGGCACGGCCCGACGAGGGCAAATGGTGCAGCGCGGCCAACGTGCCCAGCTTGTGGTTGGGCGCTTGCGGGTACAGGCGGCGCGACAGCAGCAGAGTGCAGGCAAAGGCGTGCCCGCCGTCTTGCCCGCAACGCGCCAGCTCGGCCTGCCAAAACTTTTTGTCAAAGGCCGCGTTGTGCGCCACCATGGGCCGCCCGCCCACAAAGCGGGCCGCCTCGCGCATCACCTGCTCGGCAGCTGGCGCGGCTTGCACCATCTCGTTGGTGATACCGGTGAGCTGGGTGATGAAGCTGTTCACCCGCACCCCGGCGTTCATCAGGCTCTGGTAACGGTCTACCACTTGCCCGCCTTCGAGCATGACGATGGCCACCTCGGTGGCGCGGTCTCCCATATTGGGCGAGATCCCGGTGGTTTCGAAGTCGATGATGGCGATGGGGGTCATGGGTAGAAATACAGGTGTTTGCGTCAATGCTAGCTTGTCTCACGCCATCGCTAAAATAAATTAACCCCGCAAATCGAACACCTGATGTATGATTTACGGGAATGATTAATCGACAAATCGCCTCCATTGTCCACCAAAGGCTCAGCTCCGGCGTGCCCGCTGCGGTATTGCTCGGGCCCCGTCAGGTGGGAAAAACCACGCTTGCGCGTCAACTTGCGGCCGATTGGCCCCAAAGCGCGGTGTACCTGGATCTGGAACTTCCCTCAGATCGCCGCCGCTTGGAAGACCCCGAAACCTATTTGCGGGCACAAGCCCCCAAGCTCGTCGTCATCGATGAAATCCACCGCGTGCCAGAGCTTTTTGCCGTCCTTCGCGGGCTCATTGACGAAAGGCGTGCGGCTGGTCAGCGTTACGGCCATTTTTTGCTCTTGGGCTCGGCCGCTATGGAACTGATGCAGCAATCTTCAGAAACCCTGGCCGGTCGAGTGGCCTATCTGGACATGCATGCCATCAACTTGAGCGAAGCCATCCCTGCAGGCCTGTCTGAATCTGTTTTGTGGAACCGGGGCGGCTTTCCGGACAGTTTGCTGGCGCAAGACGATGCGCACAGCATGGCGTGGCGGCAAGACTTCATCCGCTCTTATTTGGAACGGGACGTGCCCATGTTTGCCCCCCGGATGCCTGCCGAAACACTGGGCCGTCTGTGGACCATGCTGGCGCACCAACAAGGCGGCCAAATCAATCAAGCGCAATTGGCAGCCAGCCTGGGTGTCAGTGCACCGACCGTAGGCCGCTACATCGACCTGCTCACCGACCTGCACTTGGTGCGCCGACTTCAACCCTGGTTTGCCAATGTGGGCAAACGCTTGGTCAAGACGCCCAAAGTGTTTGTGCGCGACAGCGGCCTGGTGCATGCTTTGCTGGGCCTGAAAAACGAAAACGACGTGCTGGGTCACCCCGTTGCAGGCGCCAGCTACGAGGGCTTTGTGCTGGAAACACTGATTACACAGGCCGGCCCATCGCTCAAACCTTACTTTTATCGCACCCACGATGGTGCTGAAATTGACCTGCTGTTTGAACGCGGCGGGCAACCCGACATCGCGATCGAGGTCAAACGATCCAGTGCGCCATCCCCCGAGCGAGGGTTCAAACAAGCGTGTGATGATCTGGGCATCACCCAGCGCTTCGTGGTCTACCCGGGTAACGAGCGTTTCAGCCTGCGACAAGGCGCACAGGCCATTGGCTTGCAAGGCATGCTCGAATTGCTCAACCCCAACTGAACCACAAGGCACGGACTTCGCCCATGCACCCCGGCCCCATCCTCTTCTGCGGCGACCCGCACGGCCAATGGCAGCACATCATCGATGCGGCTGAGCAAACCGGCGCCCGTGCCGTCATCCTGCTGGGCGACTTGGAGCCGGCACGGCCGCTGCACATCGAGCTGGAAGCGATTTGGGAGCGGGTCTGGTTCATCCACGGCAACCACGACACCGACCATGCGGACAACTTTGGCAACGTGTGGCACGACGATGTGAGCGAGCGCAGCCTGCACGGCCGTGTGGTCAGGCTGCCTTGCGGCACGCGCATCGCCGGGCTGGGCGGTGTGTTTCGCGGTGCGGTGTGGTACCCCAAAGACCAGCAAGCGCCCAAGTTTCGCAACCGCGAAGCGCACGCCCGCGTGACGCCGCACCAAGACCGCTGGCAAGGCGGCGTGCACCTCAAGCACTGGTCCACCATCTACCCCGACGAGGTGGAACAACTGGCCACACTGCAAGCCGACATCCTCATCACCCACGAAGCGCCCGGCTACCACGAACACGGATTCAAAGCGCTGGACACACTGGCCCGCCGCATGGGCGTTCGCATGACGGTGCACGGCCACCAGCACGACAACATTGACAGCAGCGCCCAATGGGACGCGCAAGGTTTTCAGAGCTTTGGGGTGGGGCTGCGGGGGGTGATGACGTGGCCTTGAATGGGGCCATAACCAAAACTTAAAGAGACCAGATAAGAGCTACACCTCACTGCCAGATTGATTGCCAGCCGCGTGCTCTACGAATCCCACCAAGGCGGCCAACCCATGAGCGTGGTTTTCCAGCTCAACAGGGTGCTTGCATAGTTTCGGTTGATTCAGTCCAAGCGGTATTGCGCCGCCAGCTTCAAAAAGCCCTGCACATCGGGGTCGAGTCCGGTTTCGGAGTGCAAGATATCGCCTACGGCAGGCGCAGTTTGCGCGGCCAATCGGGCATCTAAAAAAAGCAATCGGGATCGGCGGGCCAACACGTCTTCCACGCTCAGTGCGTATTCGTAGCGGGCCGCAAAGCGCACCATGGCTTCGCTCAGGCTCGGGGTCAGCCAGTGATTGGCGCCGGGCAGTTGGGCCAGCCAGGTTTGTTCGTTGCCATAGCTGTGCGCACCTTCGGGCTCGCCCAAGGACACCGCGGGGCCAGCCCCCGCCCCCGCACCCACCGCCCCTACCAGTGGCAGGTGCGCGGTTTGTGCCGGTCCGCGTGGCAGCAGGCGTGCGTGGTCCACACACTTTTGCAGCACGTCTTCGGCCATCGCACGGTAGGTGGTCCATTTGCCGCCGGTCACCGTGACCAGGCCCGAACGGCTGACGACCACGGTGTGTTCGCGGCTCAGGGCTTTGGTGTTGTCGCCATCGCTTTGCGGCGGTTTGACCAAGGGACGCAAACCGACCCAAATGCTTTTGACATCTGGGCGCCCCGGTGCGCGCTTCAAATAGCGCGCAGACTCTTGCAGGATGAAGTCGATTTCGGCTTCAAAAGCCAAAGGCTCGCGCGCCAAATCGTCACGCGGTGTGTCGGTGGTGCCCAAGATCACTTGGCCCAACCAGGGCACGGCAAACAGCACGCGGCCATCGGCGGTTTTGGGCACCATCAGGGCCTCAGGGTTGGGCCAAAAACTTTTATCCACCACCAGGTGCACGCCCTGACTGGGGGCCACCATGACTTGTGTGCTGCCGTCTTGCTCGCGCAGCGCATCCACCCACACCCCCGTGGCATTGACCACGCAACGCGCCTGAATCTCGTGTGTTTGGCTGGTGAGGGTGTCGGTGCATTGCAAGCCAGACACTTGGCCTTCGGTGTAGAGCAGGCGTTCGGCCCGCATGCGGTTGAGCAGCAAGGCCCCTTGGCTCGCTGCACTGCGCGCCAGCGCCAGCGCCAGCTTGGCATCGTTGAACTGCCCGTCCCAATACTTCACGCCGCCACACAAGCCCGCAGCTTGCACCGTTGGCAAGCTGGCCAGCGTGTCTTGGCGCGACAAAAACTCGGTACGCCCCAAGCCGGATGCGCCTGCCAAGGCGTCGTACAGCTTGAGGCCGATGCCGTAAAACGGCTTTTCCCACCAGGCATAGGTGGGCATGACAAAGGGCAGCGCTTGGGCCAGGTGCGGGGCGTTGCGCAGCAAGGTGCTGCGCTCGTGCAAGGCTTCGCGCACCAGGTCGAGCTGGCCTTGGGCCAAATACCGCACGCCGCCGTGCACCAATTTGGTCGACCGCGAAGAGGTGCCTTTGGCAAAGTCATCGGATTCCACCAAGACCACACGGTAACCGCGCGAGGCCGCGTCCAAGGCCAAACCCAAGCCCGTGGCGCCACCGCCCACAACGGCCAGGTCATAGACGGTGTCGGCCTGCAACTGCGCCACGAGGTCAGCTCGGCGGGTGGGCAGGGGTGGTGCAAGTGGGGGTGGGGTCTGCATGGATTAAAGTGGCTTGATCCCACAGATTATGGTTCGATACGCCCATGACTTACCTTCTCGCCCTCGATCAAGGCACTTCCAGTTCGCGCAGCATTGTTTTCAACGCTCAGGGTCAGATCATGGCCATGGCGCAGCAAGAGATCACGCAGATCTACCCCCAGCCCGGCTGGGTGGAGCACGACCCGATGCAGATTTGGCAAACCCAGCTGGCCACGGCTGTTGAGGCGCTGGCGAAGAGCGGCATCAGCGCAGCCCAAGTGTCGGCGCTGGGCATCACCAACCAACGCGAAACCACGGTGGTGTGGCACAAAGGCACGGGCCAGCCGATTCACAACGCCATCGTGTGGCAAGACCGCCGCACCGAGCCGGCTTGCGTGGCCCTGCGCGAACAAGGGCTGGCGGACACGATCCAGGCCAAAACCGGCTTGCTGGTGGACGCGTATTTTTCTGGCACCAAACTGCAATGGCTGTTGGACAACGTGCCCAACGCCCGCGCCCAAGCCGAGCGTGGCGAGCTGTTGTTTGGCACAGTAGACAGCTGGCTGATGTGGCAGCTGAGCGGTGGCGCGGTGCACGCCACCGATGTGAGCAACGCCTCGCGCACGATGCTGTTCAACATCCACACCCACACTTGGGATACCGAGTTGCTGGCGGCCTTGCGCATCCCGCCCGCCATGATGCCCACGGTGCAAGCCTCTAGCGCGGTGTATGGCCAGGTGCGCCCGCAGCTGCTGGGCCACGCCATCACGATCGGCGGGGTGGCGGGCGACCAACAAAGCGCTTTGTTTGGCCAAGCGTGCTTTGGCGCGGGCATGGCCAAAAACACCTATGGCACCGGCTGCTTCATGCTCATGCACACGGGCCACACGGCCATGCATTCGCAAAATGGTTTGATCACCACCAGCGCGGCG
>CANGZO010000066.1 GCA_947458305.1 Comamonadaceae bacterium | reverse complement strand
CCTGCTTTGGCGGTGCTGGTCAAGTTCGACATCTACACGATCCTGGTCGGCACACCGTTTGACCAGTTGCCGGGATGGATTGCACGCTGGAACGTGGTCGACCCCACACTGATGGCCGTGTCGGACATCAACAAAGATGGCATCTTGCAGTTGGCAGAGATCCGCTTGGGCGGCGACATTGTGGTCTTGGCCACACCTGAAATCGGCGGCTTGCCGTTCGTGATTTCGGGTCTGGTTGCAGCCGGTGGTTTGGCTGCGGCCTTGTCCACAGCCGATGGCTTGTTGCTGACCATTGCCAACGCCTTGTCGCACGACGTGTACTACAAGATTGTTGACCCCAACGCATCGGCGAACCGCCGTGTCGCGATCTCCAAAACCATTTTGGTGTTCGTGGCCTTGGCTGCGGCTTATGTCGCATCGCTGCGCATGGCCGACATTTTGTTCCTCGTGTCTGCGGCCTTCTCGTTCGCTGCGGCGGCCTTCTTCCCAGCATTGACCCTTGGCATCTTCTGGAAGCGTGCCAACAAGTGGGGTGCTTCTTTGGGCATGATTGCCGGTTTGGGCATCTCGTTCTACTACATGGTCAAGACACATCCTTGGATGTACGGCTTGTTCCATGAGGGTTCGCTGACACCTGAAATCTTGAAGGCCAACACCTGGTGGGACATTGCCCCCATCTCGGCCGGCATCTTTGGTGTGCCACTGGGCTTCGCAGTGATCATCATTGTGTCGCTGCTGACCAAGGCACCGGACCAAGAAGTTCAGGACATGGTCGAAAACGTCCGCTTCCCAAGCTTTGACGGCACCACCTCACAAGGTACTGCTGCTCACTAAAAGGCGAAAGTTTGCAAGACCTGTCTTGCAAACCTGAACCCCTCCAACAAAAAACCCCGATCGCATTCAGCGGTCGGGGTTTTTTTATGGGGCTTGTGCGCGGCCCGTCAGATCATGAACGCCGCACCCCTACCCCGCACAATGCGGGTGCCTGCCAATCGGGCCCCTCAAACCAAGGGTCACCCTGCAGATAGGCCCGCAACATGGGCAAGGCGTCTTGCCCCCAAAACACTTTGTCGTCCACCCGGAAACTGGGCACGCCAAACACCCCCCGCGCCAGCGCTTCATCGGTATGCGACTGCAGGGCTTGCTTGACATCGGCATCGGATGGGTCCCTGGCGGGTAACAGCCGGGCCGTCAATTGCGCCAAGCGCTGCGGATCGGCAGCATCCAGGCCCGAGCACCACACATGGCGAAAAACCTGCTCGCAGATAAAGCGGCTGGGCTGACCGTCTGCATCGCACGCTGTAGCCAAACGCAACAAGCCCAAGGGGTTGAACGGGTGCATGGCAGGCAGCTGCAAGGGCGTGCCTTGCTGCTTGGCTTGCCACAGCACTTGCCGGTAAGTCCAGTCGCGCTTGGTCGAGATTTCTGCCGGTCCGAGCTGCCCATGGTGCTTGAGCATGGCCGCAAACAGCACCGGTTTGTGAACCACCCGGTGGCTGATGCCTTGCAATGCCCTGGGCAAGGCGTCAAAGCCCAACCAGGCATAGGGCGAAATGAAATCAAGATAAAACTCAATGGTTTTCATGGCAACTCTCAATGAATGGCATCGGTCAATCGGTTCAGCCACACCGCGCACGCCATAGGGTCAACACCAGCTTGCGCATCCGGGCTTTGCAGCACATGATTTTGTCACCCAACCCCAGCCGTGCGGTGCACCCCAAGCATCCCACCTTTTTGTCCATTCAGGAGGCGCGCATGTACCAACACATCATCTTGGCTTATGACGGTTCAGTCACCGGCCAAAAGGCCTTGATTGAGCTGAAAGAGCTGGCCCACTGGGGCCAACCTCAATTGACGTTGGTGGCTGTGACCCCCAACCCTTTGGATGTAGGCTCGATGGAGATGGGTTACTACACCTCGGTGGATCCGGAACCTCTTGAAGAAACACTCCAAGAGCAACTTGCTCAGGGGGTGAAGACGCTGCAGGCCATGGGTTTTGCCGCGAAAGGGGAAATTCTGAAGGGGGAGATCATCCACGAGCTGACGCAATTTGCTGAGCGCGCCAAGGCCGACTTGATTGTGGTGGGCCACAAGCACGAAAAGAACATCTTGCGCCGCTGGTGGAGTGGCTCGACGGCCAAATCACTGGTTGAAGAGTCGCCGTGCAACGTGTTGATTGTGGTGGCGCGAGAAACATAAAGGGCCCGCTGAAGGGGCCCTGTGCATCACAGCCAACGCTTGCGTCGGCGATAAGACTTCATGTCTCTGAAACTCTTGCGGCCATCACCGGCCAATCCCAAATAAAACTCTTTGACATCCGGATTGTTGGCCAACTCGGCAGCCGGACCATCCATCATGATCCGACCACTTTCCAGAATGTAGCCATAGTCTGCGTACTTAAGGGCGACGTTGGTGTTTTGCTCAGCCAGCAAAATACTCACGCCTTCTTTCTGATTGAGGTCACGAACAATTTCAAAGATTTCTGCCACGATTTGTGGCGCCAGACCCATGGAGGGCTCGTCCAACAACAACATATTGGGCTTGGCCATCATGGCTCGACCAATGGCTGTCATTTGTTGTTCACCGCCAGAGGTGTAGCCCGACAAGCTTTGCCGGCGCACCTTCAAACGCGGGAAATACTGATAAACGCGTTCCAGGGCCATCGCCAACTCGGCTTTACTCAAAATTCGGGTGTAGGCACCGGTCAACAGGTTTTCTTCCACCGTCAAGTGGCCGAAACAATGCCGTCCTTCCATCACTTGGACCATGCCCATATTGACCAAATCACCGGGCGTGAGTTGGTCAATGCGTTGGCCATTGAATTCAATGGAGCCTTTGGTGACTTGTCCCCGCTCCGCACCCAATATGGTCGATATCGACTTCAACGTGGTGCTCTTGCCCGCACCATTACCCCCCAACAAAGCCACGATGCCACCTTTTGGAACGTCCAAAGAAACACCGCGCAGAACCAAAATCACATGGTCATAAATGACTTCGATGTTTCGGACACTCAAAACCGGCGGGTTGCTGACCTTGGGTGAAGCCTGACTTTCTCCGCGCGTTGCGCTCGCATCTCCTGCGGAGATGGGCTGGCTGATGGTTGACATGGTTGGAATCGCTTATGAGAAGAATGAGGTTACAAAGATCCATGAATTCACACGCCTTCACGGCACGGTCGGCTCTGGCTATGCCAGAGCCGACCGAAAACACCATCAGGCTGGGCAACGACGTGGCGTGATCTTTTGTTCAGCCGCGTACTTGGCAGCTGACTCTTCGACCATTTCACGGATCATCTTGCGATCAGAGGAAACCCAGTTGGGCGTGAGGGTGTTCCACTTGGCACCATCCCACTGGATCATCTTCACAACGCCCGCACCTTCGTGGTCGCTGCAAGACAGGCGGAACGAAGGCAACATGCCTTCAATGCCCAAGGCCTTGAGGCGCTCGGGTGTGAGATTCAGCGCTTCAAAACCGGCACGAATTTCGTCACCATTCAGCGGCTGACCCACCTTGTTGGCCAAACGCTGACCGTTGCGCACGGCTTCCACCCAAAAAATGGCAGCAGTCACGCCACGGTTCCAATAAATGGTTCCGATGCGCTTGGGATCTTGCAAGTTGCCACGGTTGGCACCGTAGACCACTTTTTCAATGTCTTGCACCAAGGGGAAGTTTTTACCAGAGGGCACGTTCGCGGCAGCGATATAGCCTTTGGCCGCGTCACCCGCTGGGATCACGTCCTCTTCAGAACCCGCCCACCAAACACCAATGACTTTGTCGCGTGGGAAGTTGATGCGCGCAGCACTGGTGATGGCAGTGGAGTTCATGCCTGCACCAAAACCCCACATGGTGACGTAATCAGGACGCTCCTGGCGGATACGCAACCACTGCGATTGCTGCTCAATGCCGGGCGCAGCCACAGGGATCTCGATCAAGTCAAAGCCCCAGTCCTTGGCAAGGCGACGCAACACCGGCAAAGGCTCGCGACCAAAAGCGGAATCCAGGTGAAGGTGCGCAATTTTCTTGCCCTTCATCTTGGCCACACCGCCTTCTTTTTCGGCGATCCAATTGAGCTTGGCAGACATTTGCGACCAGTAACTGGTCATGGTGGCGAAGACCCAAGGAAACACACGGCCGTCAGCGGCGTCAGAACGGCCGTAGCCGTATTGGGTCAAGATGACTTTGTCATCGTCCACACGGTTCAAAACGCCATAGGCAATCGGTGTGGCCAAGGGCTCAAAGATGTGCATTTGCTGGCCTGTTGAAGACTTCAACAAACGCTGATAGCACTCCACACCGCGGGCTGCGTTGTATTCGGTTTCACATTCGGCCCACGTCATGCGCACGCCGTTGACACCGTTTTCTTTCAGGTTGACATACTGAAGATAGTCAATGATGCCGCCGAAAAAGCCAGTTCCGCCGGCCGCAAATGGGCCGACCCTGTAGCTTGGAATGCCGAAATACTGTTCTTTGGCCTGCGCAAAAGCCGTAGCAGGCGTGAGCGCAGTGGCCAAAAGTGCTGCCGCCATGCTCAGGCCAGCGGCGCTCTTGAGGAGGGTACGTTTCAAATCCATTGATGTCTCCGTTTGGTTAATTACAGGGGGGGGGAAAGGGGTCAGTGTGGGAAGGGCCACAAACGCAAGCGCTCTTTGATCAACTGCCACATGCGCGCCATGCCATGGGGCTCCACAATCAAAATGGTGATGATCAAGACACCGAAAACAATCAATTCAACGGCGGACGTGATCGATGCATCCACGTTGGCACCGAAAAGGCCATGCATCAAAAGGCTCAAAAAGATGGGCAGCAACAAGATGAATCCAGCGCCCAAAAAGCAACCCAGGATCGTGCCCACGCCACCAATGATGATCATGAACAAAATGCGGAACGACAAATCAATGGTGAAGGCCGATGGCTCCACCGTGCCCAGGTAGGCAAAGGCGAACAAGGCCCCCCCCACACCGCAATAAAACGAACTGATCGCAAAGGCTTGCAGCTTGGTGCGCATCAAAGACAAGCCCATCACTTCAGCGGCCACATCCATGTCACGAACAGCCATCCAAGCGCGACCTGTTGAACCTCTGGCCATGTTTTTGGCCAACAAAGCCAAACCGGCCACGATGACCAAGACCAACAAGTACTTCATTTGGGGCGTTTCGAAAGCAACTCCGGCAATCACCATCGGTTGTGCGGTGATCACACCAGCTGGGTCAAAGTTTTTAAACCAGCCAAACTTGTCAAGCGCCCAAACAATGAAGAACTGAGCAGCCAATGTGGCCACCGCCAGATAAAGGCCGCGAATGCGCAGACTCGGCAATCCAAAAGCCATACCCACCAAAGCAGCACAAACGCCCGACAAGACCAAGGCCAACAAGAAAGGCATGTCTTCGATGCGCAACATGAAGTTGTAGCAAGCAAAAGCACCCACCGCCATGAAGCCTGCTGACCCCAAAGACAGTTGGCCTGCATAGCCCGTCAGGATGTTTTGACCCAAAGCCACCAAACTGAAAATGAGCCACGGAACCAACAAGGCTCGCAGCAGATAGTCGGATGCGGTCAGTGGCACCACCACAGCGGCAATGACAAGGATGAAGAAAATGGCCAGACGGTCTTGGCTCAAAGGAAAAATCTGAGAATCTTGGCTGTAGGTCGTGCGGAACTGACCTGCTTCACGGTAAAACATGTGTGTTCACTCCAATTGGG
Source organism: Comamonadaceae bacterium (assembly GCA_947458305.1). Taxonomy (GTDB): domain Bacteria; phylum Pseudomonadota; class Gammaproteobacteria; order Burkholderiales; family Burkholderiaceae_C; genus Limnohabitans_A. The sequence goes on along the minus strand of CANGZO010000066.1, from coordinate 4,936 downwards.
TTAAGTCAGGAAGCAGGTCAAACTCGGCGAATGATTTTTTCGCCAAACAAACCCTCAGGCCTCACGAGCAAGAAAAGAATGGCCAAGACGTAGGGGAACCAGCTTTCGATACCGCCACCCACATAGGGACCCAAAAAGACCTCGGCGATCTTTTCGCTGGCACCCACGATCAAGCCAGCCACAATCACGCCTGGCACCGAAGTGAAACCACCAATGATCAGCACCGGCAATGCTTTCAAAGCCACAAAAACCAATGCGAACTGAACACCACTGCGGGCGCCCCACAACATGCCAGCAACCAAGGCCACGATGCCTGCCACGGCCCAAACCAGTGCCCAAATTCGCTTCAGTGGAATGCCAATCGACAAAGCCGCAGCATGGTCGTCGGCAACAGCCCGCAAGGCGCGACCGACTTTGGTTTTGTTGAATACGATCGCCAACACGGTGACCAAAACACCCGAGACAACGGCTGCAAACAGATCAATCTGACTGACCATCAATCCCGTTTTGTCAAAAAGCCAAGTCAGCGGCTCGTCCTTGATGCCCAAGTCAAGTCGGCGCACCTGCACACCCCACACCAACTGAGCCACGCCCTCGATCACGAATGTCAAACCGATGGTGGCCATCAGCAGTGTGATTTCATGCTGGTTGACCAGTGGACGCAAAACAAAACGCTCTGTGGCCATGCCGGTCAGAACCATCACGCCAATCGTGACAACCAGCGCCGCCCAGAAGGGCAGCCCCAATTCCATGAAGCCCACAAAGGTCACAGCAGCGAAGAACACCATCGCTCCCTGCGCAAAATTAAAGACCCCCGACGCCTTGTAAATCAACACAAATCCCAGTGCGACCAGTGCATACATGACGCCAGACAAAAGTCCGCCCACCAGCACCTCTAAGAAAAATTGCCAACCCATAATGTGAAGCTCCGTCAGTTGTTAGGTGGTCAAATCAATGCGCTACGCCCAAATAGGCATCGATCACATCTTGGTTGTTGCGAACTTCATTGGGCGTACCGTCTCCAATCTTTTTGCCGTAATCCAGCACCACCACACGGTCTGAAATGTCCATCACGACACCCATGTCGTGCTCGATCAAGATCATGGTCGTGCCATAGTGGTCGTTCACATCCAAAATGAAGCGGCACATGTCCTGCTTTTCTTCGATGTTCATGCCAGCCATCGGTTCGTCCAACAAAAGGACCGATGGTTTGGCAGCCAAGGCCCTGGCCAACTCCACGCGTTTTTGCAAGCCGTAAGGCAAACGACCTACCGGTGTTTTGCGGATGTGTTCGATCTCAAGGAAGCCAATGATTTCCTCCACTTCCTCCCGGTTGCTCAGCTCTTCACGGCGGGCTCTTGGCAAACCAAACGCCACCTCGAGGAAGTTGGCATGCGTGCGCAAATTGCATCCCGCCATGATGTTGTCCAACACCGACATGCCTTTGAAAAGCGCAATGTTCTGAAAAGTGCGTGAGATCCCCATGCGCGCTGCTTGTGCAGGGGTAATGCCGGCCAGCGGTTGGCCTCGCCACAGCACCGTGCCCTCTTGCGGCTGGTAAACCCCATTGATGCAATTGAGCATGGAGCTTTTGCCCGCACCGTTGGGGCCGATGATGGCGCGAATTTCATGCTCTTTGACGTCGAAAGAAATCCGGGTCAAGGCCTTCACGCCACCAAAGCTCAGGGAGATATCTTTCACTTCGATCAGGGTGCCCCCAATGGGATGCCCGCGAAGAGGCCCACTGGCCATCTGGCTGTTGTCGCTCTGCACATTGGTCTGCATATCAGGCGGCCTTACGGAGGTTAGATTGTGGATAGGTCACTGCGTCGATCAGGCGCAACTCGGCGGATGCCATGCCTGTTCGTCCGTCTTCGTAACGGACCTCTGACTGAACCGCGATGGTTTCAAGGTTGGCGTAGAAGCCCTCAATCAGGGTCTTGTAACGGTCTGCGATGACGCTGCGGCGAACTTTGCGCGTGCGGGTGAGCTCACCATCGTCAGCATCCAGTTCTTTATGAAGCACCAAGAAACGTTGGATTTGTGAGGCTGCCACCGCAGAGTCGGAGGCAAGATCTTCATTGACTTTTCGAACGCACTCGGAGATCAGCTCCAGCACCTCTTTGCGACAAGCCAGATCGGCGTAGCCGGTGTAGCTGATGTTTTTCCGATCGGCCCAGTTACCGACAGCAGCCAAATCAATGTTGATGATGGCGCTCACATGATCGCGACCAGCGCCGAAGACAACGGCCTCTTTGATGAATGGAAAAAACTTGAGTTTGTTTTCGATGAACTTGGGTGCAAACATCGCACCCGTTGCCAATGTCCCCACATCCTGGATCCGGTCGATGATGCGCAAATGTCCGTCTTGACCCAGGTAGCCCGCATCACCCGTGTGAAACCAGCCGTCTGAATCTTTGGCTTGCTGCGTTCGAACGGGATCGAGGTGGTAAGCCGTGAACAATCCAGGCGAGCGCACCAACAACTCACGGTTGGGCAAAAACTTGAGCTCTACCCCTTCAAGGGGCACCCCCACAGTGTCGGGCTTGATGTCTTTGTTGGGTTGGATGCACACAAAAACCGAGGTTTCTGTTGAGCCATAAAGCTGCTTCAGATTGATGCCCAGCGAGCGGTAAAAAGTCACCAAATCGGCACCGACCGCCTCACCCGCCGTGTACGCCACGCGAATACGGGTCATGCCCAAAACGTCACGCAAGGGCTTACAAATCACCGACGAGGCCAAGGCATAACGCATCCGATCGAAGGATGAAACATTGTCATTGACCAGCACTTGAGGGCCCACCTCGCGTGCGACATCCATACTCCAACCGTAAACACTGCGCATCATGGCACCAGCGTCGTCCATGCGAATGGCAACTTCGGTCAACATGGCCTCCAACACACGGGGCGGTGCAAAGAAATAAGTGGGGCCAATTTCGCGCATGTCGGCCAACATGGTGTCGGACGATTCGGGGCAGCAGATGCAGTAACCGACCACCATCGGTTGGGCATAACTGAACATGTTTTGACCAACCCATGCGGGCGGCAAATAAGCCACCGCCACATCGTCTGGCGTCAACCCTTCTGAGGTTGCCGCCACGCGGGCACGGCTGATCAGTGCAGCGTTGCTGAGCATCACGCCTTTGGGCTCACCCGTGGTGCCCGATGTGTAAAACAAGGCGGCAATATCTTCGGCACGGCCCGCATCGATCTCTTCATCCCATTTGAATTTACCCAATGCGGCACGGCCCATTTCAAGGAACTGCTCGTGGCTTTGAACCACCTCCTTGGGGTAGTGGCGCATGCCGCGATCGCTGTCATAAATGATCTGAACAACATTCGGACAATCCGACAGAATCTCCATCACTTTGTCAACTTGTTCTTGGTTTTGAGCAAAAACCAAACTGACTTCCGCGCTTTGGATGGGGTGAATGACCTCGGTGGCCACGGCGTCCTCGTACAAGGGCACGGGGATGGCACCCAACACTTGGGCTGCGCAAAAGGCCATGTAAAAACGAGGCCGGTTGTCACCGAGCAAGGCGACATGACTTCCCCTTTTGACACCAATGGCTTTCATGGCACTGGCCAACAGGGCTGTTTCTTTTGAAAAGTCAGACCATGTCAATGTTTTCCAAATGCCACTGCTTTTCATGCGTATCGCTGGGCGGTCTGGCCTTTGCGAAGCATGCATGCGAAGCAGCTTCGGAAACGTGTCTAAGGACTTGTCATTTTGTGGCATCGGATGTCTCGCTGAATGAACGGCTTTTGGTGTGGAATTGACAAAGCCAAATGGCAGCTCACCAAAAAAATATGGTCGAATCCTAAAAATTAACAATTAATGAATTTGTCTGGAATCAGACAAACACGGGTAATTACTGATCGATAAATCATGCGTGCGATTGAGTTTGTATTGATGTCGGAATGGGGAAAGGTGCTTGACCAAATCCACATCGACCGTTTGGTGACGGAAGTGCGTGAACGCGAAGTGATGCGTGGTGGCGCCATTTGCCATACGGGCTCACAAGTTCAATTTTGGAAAGGTGTGATGAGCGGCATGATCAAAACCAGCATCTTGGCCGACAACGGTCGAACCTCGACACTCACTGGAATTGCCGCAGGTGCTTGGTTTGGAGAGTGCGCTGTTTTGCGCTCAAACGTTTGGGAGTTTGATGGGGTCGCCATGCGCGACACCCGAATTGCATTGGTGCCCAAGGCCACTTTTTTGTGGCTGGTTGAAACAAGTCCGGCGTTTTGCCACTACGTCATCCACCAACTGAATGAGCGCTTGGCCCAATACTCTTCCATGATCGAAGTGGAAAGGCTGGAGGTTCCCGAGACGAGGGTTGCTCGGTGCCTGGCTTGGCTTTTCAATCCGGTTCTGTACCCCAATGTGGGCTCACGCCTGGACCTGTCACAGCAAGAAATCGGTTACCTGAGTGGCGTTCCCAGACAGCGTGTCAACCGTGCATTACAAATCTTGGAGGCTGCAGGTTTGCTCGAAGTGCGCTACGGTGCTGTGCATGTCTTGGATCAACAAGGTTTGATGCAGTTTCGCTTGATGGCCGAGCACACACTTTTGCTCGACCGACTCCGTCAACGCAGCCAAACTTAAAAAGCACGCAAACAATTGAGCGGCTGTTGAAGATTCAGCCTTCGGAGGCCAAAACCAAGCGCTGTTGAATACTGCGCCATACCAAGCGCTTGGCCTCGTCCGACATGCGGCCCCAGCTGCCGATCTCGGGCAGCGTTCTCAAGCACCCCTCACAGTGCCCGCCATCGGGGTGCATCAGGCACACCGACACGCAGGGCGAAGGTACATGCGGTTCATTCGTCGCCAACACCTGACTGGCACGCTGCGCCAACAGTTTGAAGTGCGGTTTCATGGCTCAGCCCGCACGCTTGTTGAGGATGGCCTTGGCCACGTTCGAGTTGGGTT
>CANGZO010000065.1 GCA_947458305.1 Comamonadaceae bacterium | reverse complement strand
GAGCTGGAACCCATGACGACGCCGATGAGCGCTTGAGTCATTGGGTGCTTTTCGTGATCGATGTTGAATTTTAAGGTTTCGCTCCGCTCGGAGCCGAAACACAACCCGGAACACTGCCCGCCATGATGGACGTCACGATACAAAATTTTGAAGCCGAGGTGATTGAAGCCTCCATGACCACGCCCGTGCTGGTGGACTTTTGGGCCCCTTGGTGCGGTCCCTGCAAATCGCTGGGTCCCGTCCTCGAAAAAGTGGAAACCGCCTACGGCGGCCGCTTCAAGCTGGTCAAGATCGATTCTGACCAAGAGCAGCAACTGGCCCAGGCCTTTGGCATCAAAAGCATCCCAACCTGTGTGTTGCTGAAAAACGGTCAACCGGTCGATGGTTTCATGGGCGCTTTACCCGAAGGCCAGGTCAAGCAGTTCCTGGACAAACACCTGCCCGCCGAAGGCGAGCTGCAAGCCCAAGCTGCAGCCCAAGAAGCTCAAGAGCACCTGCAAGCGGGCGACGAGCACAGCGCACGTGCCGCTTTGGAACAAGCCCTGGCCACCGATCCCGGCAACGACGACGCCCGCTTTGACCTGGTCAAGCTGCTGATTGGTTTGGGCGAGTTGGCCGAAGCTGCCGCTTTGCTGGCCCCCGCCATGAGCCGCATTCCGGTGCCACTGCGCTTTGAGGCGCAAACCCAGTGGCTCAACGCCCTGGAGTTTGTGACCACCGACCCGCGTGGCCAATGGGAGCTGGATCAGTTTGACGCCTTGATCGCCCAGAACAAACGCGACTTTGAGGCCCGTTTTGCCAAGAGTCGCCTGCTGATCGCGATCGGCCAATGGGAAGCGGCGATGGACGAATTGCTGGAAATCATCATGCGCGACAAGAAGTGGGACGACGAAGCCCCACGCAAAACCTTTGTCGCCCTGCTGGAGCTGATGACACCGCCCAAGCCCAAAACGCAAGACGCAACCGGCAAGTCAGCCGGCGGCATCGAGCTGATGGGCAAAGCCGCCATGCAAGAAGACCCCCACATGGCCATGATCTCCAGCTACCGGCGCAAGCTGAGCATGGCGCTCAACTGAGCTCGGCTCAGCCCAAAGCCCGGCCCAGCTGCTGCGCTGCGTCTGGCCGGGCTTTTTCACATCTGCGCCGCCAAGCGTCTCAGCGCGTTGCCCCTGCCTGGCGCTCGATGTCCATGTGCATGCGCTGCAGCAACCCGGCCCACATGAGCACCTCACCCACCACAAACATCGGCCCCACCAACAAGCCCACCAAGTCGTCCACAAAAGCCGGTTTGCGGCCCTCGAAATAGTGGCCGATGAACTGGATGAGCCAGCCGATGAAGAACAAGCCCAAACCCGCTTGCCACACCGCCATTCCCAAGGCTTGCGCCAGAGGTGGCACCTCATGGGCTGCCGCGATCAGCACGCCATTGACCACCGATGTGGCCACGCCCAGCAACAGATCGCCGCGGCTCAGGTACCACAAACTGGTGAGCGCCCACATGGCCCAGGCCAGCGTCAGCGTCTGACCCGCCACAGTCCAGGCCGGGCCCAACAGCAAGACGCCGATGGACAAAAAAATCAGCGGGATGCCCAGCAAATGGGTGGCGATGTTGCGGCGATCGCGGTGGTAATGGGCGTACTGCACCATCAAGGTGGTTGCGGGGCGAAAAAGCGTCATCCAATTCCCTCGTTGTGGCGAAAAAACGCCCAATGTAATACTTGTTGTTACAGACATTTACCGGTTTCAGCCAATGGGCCGGACCATGTCAGCGCTTTAGTGGATGGGTGCATCCTACAATTTAACCGTCACTTTTGGACTCATTTTCAAACCATGCCACGCGCCGAGCCCCTGATCACCACCGAAGAGCTGCAATGCCTGCTCGGTGGTGCGCCTGTGCGCTCGAATACGCCCACCCGCAGCCTGGTGGCGCAACTGACCTCTGTGCATTTTGGCGCTGCACTCTGGCTGGTCAAGGGTGTTTTCCTGTATGCCGTGCTCATGAGCCCGGATGCTGCCAACTTGGTCGGCAGCACACGGTACCTGTGGATGCGCGGCTGCCTGGAGCTGGTTTGCATGACTGTATTCTGGGGCGCATCCCTGCACTCGCGCGGCCGCACAGCCGGCTGCGCCAGCTTGCTGGTGGCCAGCACCACCTTGGCGTTGGACGTCATGACACTGGTGGCGTTTGCCAGCTGATTTCCCAACACCAAGAAAAGGGCGCTGCCATGCAGCGCCTTTTTTTGTTCCCCAAATGCCGTAGAGCTCAGGCCATCAGCTTTTTCATGGCCTCTTCGTATTTGGCGGCCGTGTTCTCGATCACCTCACGCGGCAAGCGTGGTGCAGGCGGGGTCTTGTCCCAGGGCTTGCCGTTGATTTGCGCAGTTTCCAGCCAGTCACGCAAAAACTGTTTGTCGTAGCTGGGCGGGTTGGCACCTTCCTTGTAGCTGTCGGCGGGCCAATAGCGCGACGAGTCGGGCGTCAGCACCTCATCCATCAACACCAGGGCTCCATCGGCATCCAGCCCAAACTCGAACTTGGTGTCGGCAATGATGATGCCTTTGGTGGCTGCGATATCGCGCGCTGCCTTGTAGAGCTGGATGCTGATGTCGCGAATGCGGGTGGCCAAATCGGCCCCGATCATGGCCACGGTTTGTTCGAACGTGATGTTTTCATCGTGCTCGCCCACTGCGGCTTTGGCGGCGGGCGTGTAGATGGGCTCGGGCAAGCGGCTGGCGTTTTTCAGGCCTGCAGGCAGCTTCACGCCGCACACCGCCTGGTTGTCTTGGTATTCCTTCCAGCCGCTGCCGGCCAGATAGCCACGCACCACGGCTTCGACCGGGATGGGCTTCAAGCGCTTGACCAGCATGGAGCGGCCCGTGACCTGTGGCACTTCTTCGGCGCTCACCACACTCTCGGGCGCTTCGCCCGTCAGGTGGATCGGGCAGATGTTCAGGCCCTTGGGGCCCAACTGATCAAACCAAAACAGCGCCATTTGCGTGAGCAGCACGCCCTTGCCGGGAATCGGCTCGCCCATGATCACATCGAATGCGCTGATGCGGTCTGACGCCACCATCAAGATGCGGTCGTCACCCACGGCGTAGTTGTCGCGCACCTTGCCACGCGCCAGCAAAGGCAAGGAAGTCAGGGCCGAGGTGTGAAGCGCAGAAGTCATGGCAAAAAACAGTCCCACAAAAAAGAAAAAGGCCCGTTGAACAGACAACGGGCCATTCGGATGAATTATCGCAGGCTCAGTTGACCACTTGCGCCAATTCACCCCGCGCATAACGGGCTGCCACCACCTGCAGGTTGTCGCCCTTGATCTTGGGCGCTTGGCCTTCACAGCCGAACTCCAAGTAGCGCTGCTTGCAGATTTGTTTGGCCGCTTCGCGGGCGGGCTTGAGCCATTCGCGAGCATCGAACTTATCGGGGTTTTCAAACAAAAACTTGCGGCAAGCGGCGGTCATGGCCAGACGTATGTCGGTGTCGATGTTGATCTTGCGCACGCCGTGCTTGATGGCTTCCTGGATTTCCTCGACCGGCACGCCGTAGGTTTCCTTCATCTTGCCGCCGTACTGGTTGATCATGGCCAGCAGCTCTTGTGGCACGCTGGACGATCCATGCATCACCAAATGGGTGTTGGGAATGCGGGCGTGAATTTCCTTGACGCGGCTGATGGCCAGGATGTCGCCCGTAGGCTTGCGGCTGAACTTGTATGCGCCATGGCTGGTGCCAATGGCAATGGCCAGCGCGTCCAGGCCCGTGGCTTTCACGAACTGGGCGGCTTCTTCGGGGTCGGTCAGCATCTGGCTGTGGTCGAGCTTGCCAACTGCACCGATGCCGTCTTCTTCGCCGGCTTCACCGGTTTCCAGATTGCCCAGGCAGCCGAGTTCGCCCTCGACCGACACACCCACCAAGTGGGCCATGTCCACGACGCGGCGGGTCACATCCACGTTGTAAGCGAAGTCGGCCGGGGTCTTGCCGTCTTCCAGCAAAGAGCCGTCCATCATCACCGACGAGAAACCGAGGTTGATCGCGCCTTGGCAAACAGAAGGGCTTTGGCCGTGGTCTTGGTGCATGACCAGCGGGATGTGTGGCCACTGCTCGGTGGCCGCCTGGATCAGGTGCTTGATGAAGGGCTCACCCGCGTATTTGCGGGCACCGGCGCTGGCCTGCAAGATGACAGGCGCGCCGACCTCGTCGGCGGCGGTCATGACGGCCTGGACCTGCTCCAGGTTGTTGACGTTGAAAGCTGGAATGCCGTAGCCGTTGACGGCCGCATGGTCCAGCAGCTCGCGCATTGAAACGAGTGCCATGGTGGTGATTTCCCGGGAAGTTTGAAAATATGAATGCACCGGGAGCTCACCCGGCCAAAGATCGACCCAGATTTTATAGGTTTCGGTCCGACGCGGGCCTGGACCGCCTGCTGAATCAGGTTCCAGACAGGCCCATGCGCCTACCTCAGGCCACTTTGCAAATTTTCAGCATGTTGGTGCCGCCGGGCGAGCCCATGGGTTCGCCGCAGGTGATGGCATACACGTCACCCGAGCCGACAATGCCACGGTTTTTCAGGTGGGTTTCGGCTTCGGCCAACGCGGTGTCGCGGTCTGCGCTGGTGTCCATCAACAGCGGGCGCACGTTGCGAAACAAGGCCATCTTGCGCTGAGAGGACAGCTTGGTGGTCAGCGCGTAAATGGGAATATGCACCCGGCGACGGCTCATCCACAGGGCGGTCGAGCCCGATTCGGTCATGGCCACAATGGCTTTTGCGCCCAAATGGCTGGCGGTAAACAAGGCCCCCATGGCGATCGACTGGTCAATTCGGCTGAAGGTCTGGCCTTTGAAGTCGGCGTCGATTTCCACGTCTTCAGCCCCCTCGGCTGCCAAACAAATCTTGGCCATTTCTTCTACCGTTTCCAGCGGGTACTTGCCAGCCGCCGTCTCCGCGCTGAGCATGACCGCATCGGTGCCGTCCAGCACAGCGTTGGCCACGTCCGACACCTCAGCGCGGGTGGGCACCGGGTTGGTGATCATGCTTTCCATCATCTGGGTGGCGGTGATGACGACCTTGTCGTGCACTTTGGCCAGTTTGATCATGCGTTTTTGCAGGGCAGGCACAGCCGCGTTGCCGACTTCAACGGCCAAATCACCCCGGGCCACCATGATGCCGTCACTGGCGAGCAGGATGCTTTCGAGGTGCGGAATGGCTTCTGCGCGTTCAATCTTGGCAATCAGACCAGGCTTATGGCCGAACTCGGCGCCCGCCACATTGCAAAGTTGGCGCGCCATTTCCATGTCGGTGGCATTTTTCGGGAAGCTCACCGCCACATAGTCTGCGCGCAGGCTCATGGCGGTTTTGATGTCTTCCATGTCCTTGGCGGTCAAAGCGGGCGCCGTGAGGCCGCCGCCTTGCTTGTTGATGCCTTTGTTGTTGGACAACTCGCCACCCAGTTTGACGGTGGTGTGCACTTGCTCACCTTTGACGCCCACCACATTCAGCACGATCAAACCATCGTTGAGCAGCAGCACGTCACCCGCCTTCACGTCGCGGGGCAGCTCTTTGTAGTCCAAGCCCACGCCCTGCAGGTCACCCAATTCGGTGCGCGAGGCGTCCAGCACAAAAGCCGCACCGGGCTCCAACATGACTTTACCTTCGGCAAACTTGCCCACGCGGATCTTGGGCCCCTGCAGATCGGCCATGATCGCCACCTCGCGGCCCGCACGCTGCGAGGCTTCGCGCACCAAAAGGGCTCGGTCCACATGGTCTTGTGCCTTGCCGTGGCTGAAATTGAGGCGAACCACATTCACGCCGGCCCGAATCATGGCCTCGAGCAGCGCAGGGTCACTGGAAGCAGGGCCTAAAGTAGCAACAATCTTGGTGGCACGACGGGACATTCAGCGATCTCCATTTGTAGGTTTTCAATTCTCACACGAAAAAGTAAGCACTCTGTCACTTTCGGAGATTTGCGCGACTGCGACACCTTACCCCCAAGCAAAGCCCTTGAATTGATATCTGTCAGGCCAATGAAAAGGCTTGCCGACTAAACTCTTGCTTGCCTGATTCACATTTGAGCGTCATGACTGCCTTACACACCCCGCCCGCCGATCAACCCATTGCACTGGACCAACCTCTGCCTCACCGCAAGACATTGCGCGAGTGGCTGGTCCCATTGTCGCAGCGCAGCACCATGCGAGCCTTGGTGCTGCTGGCCTTTGACTACGCTTTGTTTTTCGCATTGATCGCAGCCACTGTGGCTTTCGACGCCATCTGGCTCAAATTGCTGTGTGGCGCGATTGCAGGCTTCGTCATTGGCCGCCTGTTTGTCATCGGCCACGATGCCTGCCACCAAAGCCTCACCCCCCACCGCGAACTGAACAAAGTGCTGGGCCGCATCGCGTTCTTGCCCTCCCTGACGCCCTACAGCCTGTGGGACACCGGCCACAACGTGGTCCACCACGGCTACACCAACCTCAAAGGCGTGGATTTCGTCTGGACGCCTTTGACGGCCGAAGAGTTTGCTGCCCTCAACCCTGTGCAGCGCTTGCTGCAACGCGCCTACCGCAGCGGCTGGGCGCCCGGTCTTTATTACATGATCGAAATTTGGTGGAAGCGCGAGTTTTTTCCGAATAAAACCCACATGCCTACCCGTCGGCCCATCTTCTTCAAAGACAGTCTGCTGGTGAGTTTGTTTGGTGCTTTTTGGCTGGCGACCGTCGCCTCAGCCGCGGTCTATACCGGTCAATCGGTTGGGCTGTCCTTGCTGATGGGCGTTTTGATCCCCTTCTTTTGCTGGAACACCATGATCGGTTTCGTGGTCTATGTGCACCACACCCACGTCAAGGTCTCTTGGCATGACAACAAGGCGGCTTGGACCAAAGCGGCGCCCTTTGTGTCCACCACCGTGCACCTGACCTTCCCCTTCAACATCGGCAGCATGATGCACCACATCATGGAACACACGGCCCACCATGTGGACATGAGCATCCCGCTGTACCGATTGAAGCAAGCGCAAGCCAAACTCGAAGAAATGTTGCCGGGCCGCATCATCGTCCAAGCCTTCAGCTGGAAGTGGTACTTTGAAACCGCCAAAAACTGCAAGATGTACGACTTTGGCCGTGAATGCTGGACCGACTTTCAGGGCAATATGACCAGCCCGGTCCGTGGCAACTTGCCCCCTGCCGCACAGGCCTGATGAGGTTTCGACGACCCCAACAAAAAACCCCGCCATGCGGGGTTTTTTGTTGCCGGGAATGCGTCAACCCGCAGCGCGCTTGGCCAAGATCTCGAAAGCGGGCAAGGTCTTGCCCTCCAAGATTTCGAGAAAAGCACCGCCGCCCGTCGAGATGTAACCCACCTGCTTTTCGATGCCGTACTTGGCAATCGCGGCCAAGGTGTCTCCGCCGCCTGCGATGCTGAAGGCCTTGGACTCGGCAATCGCGTGCGCAATCACCTTGGTGCCGTTTTCAAAAGCTGCAAACTCAAAAACGCCCACAGGTCCATTCCACACGATGGTGCCCGCCTGTTTGAGTTGCTGGGCCAGTTTGGCAGCGGTCTCAGGGCCAATGTCCAAAATCAAGTCATCCTCGGCGACCTCATTCGCCCGCTTGACCGTGGCCACCGCGTCTGCCGCAAAGGTCTTGGCTGTGACCACATCGGTGGGGATCGGCACTTCTGCGCCACGCGCCTTCATGGCGTCGATCACGGCTTTGGCCTCTTCCACCAAGTCGGCTTCGGCCAGGCTCTTACCAATCTTCAGGCCCGCCGCCAGCATGAAGGTGTTGGCGATGCCACCCCCCACGATCAACTGGTCCACGTTTTGCGAGAGGCTCTTCAAAATGGTCAGTTTGGTGCTGACCTTAGAGCCGGCCACGATGGCCACCAAAGGCCTTTGCGGGGCCTCCAGCGCTTTGCCAATGGCGTCGATCTCGGCCGCAAGCAACGGGCCTGCACAGGCGATTGGCGCGAACTGGGCGATGCCATAGGTCGTCCCCTCAGCGCGGTGCGCGGTGCCAAAGGCGTCGTTCACGTAGATGTCGCACAACGCGGCCATCTGGCGGGCCAACGCCTCGTTGTTTTTCTTCTCACCCTTGTTGACGCGACAGTTTTCCAGCAAGACGACCTGACCGGGGTCGACCTTCACGCCGTCGACCCAGTTGGCCAACAGCGGCACATCACGGCCCAGCAACTCGGCCAGACGTTTGGCTACCGGGGCCAAAGAGTCTTCGGGTTTGAAGGCACCCTCGGTCGGGCGACCCAAATGGGATGTAACCATCACCGCCGCACCCGCTTCCAAGGCCATCTGAATGCAAGGCACGCTGGCGCGAATGCGAGTGTCTTCGGTGATGCTGCCGTCATCCGCTTGCGGCACGTTCAGATCGGCGCGAATGAAAACACGTTGTCCAGCCACTTGGCCGCTGGCACACAGATCTGAAAAACGAATGACTTTCATGGAAAAACGTGTCCTGTACCTGTTAATTCGGGGCGTATTTTAAAAGCAGCGCCTGACAAGGACTGACGACACCGCCGCCAGCGGCCATGGCCAGCATCTGAGGGCATTTTTTGGGCTGTTGTTTGCGACCTACCAGCCCAGACCCAAACGCAATGGCAGGTAAACCGCCATGCCCGCAAGGATGGTGATCAGCACATCACGTCGCCAAAAGTAAGCAGCCACACCCACCACGGCCGCGTACAAACGGGCATCCTGCCAAGTGCTGACCAGCTCGCCTTGCACGGTGATGACTTCGGGAATGACCACCGCCGACAGCGCGGCAATGGGGGCGTACTGCAAACCGCGTTGCGCCCAGCTGGGCAATTGCCAAGACTGGCTGGAGATGAAAAAGAAACTTCGGGCAACAACCGTCACCACGGCCAAACCCACGATGACCGCCAAGGTCCACAGGTCGGTTTCGTTCATGCCGCCGCCTTGGGTGTTGGCCGGATTTTCTCGACCGTCAGGCACAAGATCACTGCCACGGCGATCGCCACCACGATGTTGAGTTTCAAAGGCAAGTGGTAAGCCACCACCGCCGCCACACCCGCCACCGCCGCCGACAAAATGCGCATGCGCGAGCTGGCCAGCGAGCACTGGATGCCCAGCAGACACAAAATGCCTGCAAAGCCCAAGCCCCATTCGGGTGGAATCAGGTTGGCCAAGCCAATCCCCAACAGACTGGCCACGATCCAACTGCTCCAATTCAGAAAGTAGTTGCCCGCCAAATAAGCCTCTTGCCCTGTGCGCTCGGCTTCGGTGTCACCGGGCTGCGCGTAGCGCCGGGTGAACAACACATAGCTGATGTCGGCCGTGAAGTAGCCGTGGCACATGCGCTGCCACCGCGGCAAGTGCATGAGGTAAGGCCGCAGGTGCAGACTGAACACCACAAAGCGCAAATTCACGCAAAAACCAGTGGCCAAAATCACCCAGGCCGGTGCACCTGCGACCAACAGGGGAATGGCCGCCAACTGCGAGCTGCCGGCAAACACCAGCATGGTCATGGCCACCGCCTCCAACACGCTCATGCCCGACTTGACCATGGCGACACCCGTCATCAGGCCCCAAGCGGCCACGCCGGGGGCTTGGGGGGCCAGGTCGCGCAGGCCTTGCCAGAAATCGGCATGCCGGTAGAGCTTGGGCCGAAAAAACATCAGGCCACCAGCCGCTGACCGGGCTGCAAAGGGCAACCACGCAAAAAGTCGGCCGCACTCAAGCGCTTGCCACCCGGGCGCTGCAATTGCGTCAGGCACAGCTGGCCTTCGCCACAGGCCACGCGCACCCCTGTCGCATCGGCGCTGAGCACAGTGCCCGGCACGGCGGCGTGAGCTTCGTGGGCAAAAGGTTCGGCCACGGCTTGCCAAATCTTCAGGGTTTCCACACCGGTGGCCGTGGCCAGCGGCACGGTCATGCCCGGGAACGGGTCAAAGGCCCGAATGCGCCGGGCCAGCACTTTTGCGCTCAAGGCCCAGTCCAGCGTGGCCTCGGCTTTGTCGATCTTGTGCGCGTAGGTCACGCCTTCGGCGGGTTGGGACTGGTGCGGCAAGGCATCGAGCTTGGCCAACGCCTGCACGATGGCCTGCCCGCCCAGCTCGGCCAAGCGGTCGTGCAGCACGGCGGTGGTGTCGCCGGGCGCGATGGCGCAGGGCAAGACCAGCAACATGTCGCCCGTGTCTAGACCTGCGTCCATCTGCATGATGGTGATGCCGGTTTGGGTATCGCCCGCCTCGATGGCGCGGTGGATCGGCGCGGCACCGCGCCAACGCGGCAACAATGAAGCGTGGATGTTCAGGCAACCCTTGGGCGGCAAGTCCAGCACCCACTGCGGCAAGATCAAGCCGTAAGCCGCCACGATCATGGCGTCGGCTTGGGAGTCCAGCAGGATTTGTCGGGCAGCGGCGGCATCTTCGGGGTATTTCCCGTCGAGGCGCAGACTGCGCGGCTGGGCCACCGCAACCGCATGGTCCAAAGCCCACTGTTTGACGGGCGAGGCTTGGAGTTTCATGCCGCGCCCTGCGGGACGGTCGGGTTGGGTCAGCACCAACACCACGTCGTGGCCAGCGGCGTGCAGGGCCGCCATGGCCACCTGGGCAAATTCGGGCGTGCCCGCAAAAATCAGACGCATGGGGGAGATTTCAAAAGCGCTTCAG
>CANGZO010000064.1 GCA_947458305.1 Comamonadaceae bacterium | reverse complement strand
TCAACTCGCTGCGCAAAGCGGCCACATCGGCCGTCTGGGTCTCCACGGTCTCATGCGACAAACCAATGCTTTCACGCAAAGAGGCGAAATAGCGAACTTGCACTTTCATGCCAAGCACTCCGAAAAAGGCCAAAAATCGACCAGCTGGCCGGGCTCAATCGTCTGCCCACCGGGGTTGTCCACCACCCCATCGGCCCACACCACCGAGGTCAACACCCCAGAGCTTTGGTTGGGGAAAAGGTCCAGCCCTCCTTGCGGATTGCGGCGCACGCGCAAGAATTCGCGGCGCTTGTCGGCCTTGGGCCACGCAAAATGTGCAGGCAAGCGTTGAGTGTGGGGCGCAGACGCGGCCATGCCTTGCAGTTGGCACAGCAAAGGCCTGACCAGGAGCAAAAAGGTCATGTAACTGGACACCGGATTGCCCGGCAAACCCACAAAGTGGGCCACCCCCTCGGCAGTCTGACGCCGCACCTGCCCATAGGCAAAAGGCTTGCCTGGCTTCATGGCGATTTGCCAAAGGTTCAACTCGCCCAAAGACTGGACCGCCGGTTTGACGTGGTCTTCTTCGCCCACAGACACACCGCCGCTGGTCAAGATCAGGTCGTGGTGATCCGCTGCGGTTTTGAGTGCGGCCACGGTGGCCTCGCGCCGGTCGGGCACGATGCCCAAGTCGCTCACCTCACAACCCATGCGGTGCAACAAGGCGCGCAAGAAAAAGCGGTTGGAGTTGTAAATGCTGCCCGGGAGCATGTCCTGCGGGGCCACATCGCCCGGCATAACCAGCTCGTCCCCCGTCGAAAACAAGGCGACTCGGGGGCGACGCAAAACCAGAAGATGCGCCAAACCCAGGCTCGCAGCCAAGCCCAACTCGGCAGGCCCCAACTTTTGGCCACGGTGCAAAGCCGTCTGCCCTTGGCGGATGTCTTCGCCGCTGCGGCGAATCCACTGCCCGGGCTCAGGCACCACCGCAAAGCGCACGGCATTGGGCTCTTCGGGCACAGGCTGGGCTTGCTCCTGCATGACGATGGCATCAGCGCCTTCAGGCACTGGCGCACCGGTGAAGATGCGAGCGACTTGCCCAGGCTGCAAAGGCTGCCCGGTGTGACCGGCTGCGATGCGCTGGGCCACACGCAGTGCGACGCCTGGCTGTAACAAGTCGGCACGGCGCACCGCGTAGCCGTCCATCGAAGAGTTGTCAAAAGCAGGCACCTGCAAGGGCGAAACCAAGTCTTCGGCCAGCACACGCCCATCGGCATCGAAGGTGGCCACCGACTCAGCATCAGTCAAAGGGGTGATGCGTGCAAGCAGCGCCTGCAGCGCGTCGTCCAAAGACATCAAAGGGGCTCGTGGGGCGATGCTCATGGGCTGTCAGTCGCAGTGCTGCTGAATGTAGGCCTTGACCGCGTCCACATCGGCTTTCATCACCTGCACGCGTTTGGGCAAGGCTTCGATGCCTTCAAACTGCGGTGGGCGCTCAGGCTGTCGACCCAAGGCTTCCACGATGGTGGCCGCGAACTTGATGGGCAAAGCGGTTTCGAGCACGATCATGGGCACCTGCTGGCTCAGGTGCTCTTTGGCCACCTTCACGCCGTCGGCGGTGTGGGTGTCGATCATGACGCCGTAAGTGGCAAACACTTGTTGAATGGTTTTCAGGCGGTCGGCGTGGGTGCTGCGGCCGCTGTCAAAACCGTAGGTGGTGGCAGCTTGAGCAAAGCGTGGGTCGCCCGACAAATCGAAGAAGCCATGGCGGCTCAAACCTTCGCCAAAAATAGATTTGGTTTGGACCGCATCGCGCCCCAGCAGGTCGAACACAAAACGCTCGAAGTTGCTGGCCTTGGAGATGTCCATGGAGGGACTGGAGGTTTCGTGCGTGTCGGACGTGCCGCGCACGCGGTAAATGCCTGTGCTGAAGAACTCATCCAGCACATCGTTTTCATTGGTGGCTACGACCAAGCGGTCAATCGGCAAGCCCATCATGCGGGCCACATGGCCTGCACACACATTGCCAAAGTTACCGCTCGGCACCGTGAAGCTGACTTTTTGGTCGTTGCGTTGGGTGGCCTGGAAGTAACCAGCAAAGTAATACACCACCTGGGCCAGCAAACGCGCCCAGTTGATGGAGTTCACCGTGCCGATTTTGTATTTCCGCTTGAAATCCAGATCGTTGGAGACCGCCTTGACGATGTCCTGGCAGTCGTCGAACACGCCTTCGATGGCGATGTTGTGGATGTTCTCGTCGAGCAGGCTGAACATCTGCGCTTGCTGGAACGGGCTCATGCGGCCGTTCGGGCTGGTCATGAAAACGCGCACACCCTTTTTGCCGCGCATGGCGTATTCGGCCGCGCTGCCCGTGTCGCCCGAGGTGGCGCCAAAAATGTTCAGCGCTTCGCCGCGCCGCGCCAACTCGTACTCAAACAAATTGCCCAGCAATTGCATGGCCATGTCTTTGAAGGCCAAAGTGGGGCCGTTGGACAGGGCTTCGAGGAACATCTCGGGCTGGGCTTGGCCCGCAGCTTGCAAAGGCTTGAGCGGCACGATTTCTTTCGTGCCGAACACTTCAGGTGTGTAGGTCTTGCGGCACAAAGCCAACAAGTCATCCCTTGGAATGTCGTCGATGTACAGCGACAGCACCTCAAAAGCCAAAGCCGCATAGCCTTGGCTTTGCCAGATTTGGCGCAAACGTGTCAGCGCCGCAGCGTCGATCTGCGGGTAGCTTTCGGGCAAGTACAAGCCGCCATCAGGGGCCAGGCCCTCGAGCAGAATTTCACAAAATTGTTTGCGGTCGGCATGACCGCGGGTCGACAGGTAGCGCATCAGTTCAACTCTTCCTTGCGAATGCGCACGATGGGTGCCATCACGGTCGACAGGGCTTGCATTTGGGCCAACACCTCGTTCAGGGTGCCTTCGCGGGTGTCGTGGGTCAGGATGATCACATCGGTCTGGTTTTCACCGGCTTGGCTGACTTGGTCGGCCTCGCGCTGCAAAACCGCGTCGATGCTGATATCGGCCTGGGCCAGCAAGCCGGTCAGCTTAGCCAACACGCCGGCCTGATCGGCCACGCGTAACCGCAGGTAATAGCTGGTCACCACCTCGGACATGGGCAAGACATTCAAATCACTCATCGCACCCGGCTGAAAAGCCAGGTGCGGCACGCGGTTGAGGGGGTCGGCGGTGTGCAAACGGGTGATGTCCACCAAATCGGCGATCACCGCGCTGGCGGTGGGCTCAGAGCCTGCACCTTTGCCGTAATACAAGGTGGTGCCCACGGCGTCGCCCTGCACCATCACGGCGTTCATCGCGCCTTCGACGTTGGCGATCAGGCGCTGTGCCGGTACCAAGCTGGGGTGAACGCGCAACTCGATACCCTGAGCGGTGCGTTTGGTGATGCCCAGCAGCTTGATGCGGTAGCCCAGTTGCTCGGCGTATTTGATGTCGGCCGCACCCAACTTGGTGATGCCTTCGACATAGGCCTTGTCAAACTGAACCGGAATACCAAACGCAATCGCGCTCATCAAGGTGACCTTGTGCGCTGCGTCCACGCCTTCGATGTCAAAGGTCGGATCGGCTTCGGCATAACCCAGGCGCTGGGCTTCTTTCAGCACATCGCCAAAGTCCAAACCCTTGTCGCGCATCTCGGACAAGATGAAGTTGGTGGTGCCGTTGATGATGCCCGCCACCCACTGGATGCTGTTGGCGGTCAGGCCTTCGCGCAGCGCCTTGATGATCGGGATGCCACCAGCCACAGCAGCTTCAAAAGCCACCATCACGCCTTTGGCCTGGGCTGCCGCAAAAATCTCGGTGCCATGAACGGCCAGCAAGGCCTTGTTGGCGGTGACCACATGCTTGCCTGCGGCAATGGCTTCCATGACCAAGGCTTTGGCAATGCCATAGCCACCAATCAACTCGATCACGATGTCGATTTCGGGGTTGGCAATCACAGCACGGGCATCGGCCACCACCTGAACGCCCTCGCCCACCAGGGCCTTGGCACGGGCCACATCCAGATCAGCGACCATGCTGATTTCAATGCCACGACCGGCTCGGCGCTGAATTTCTTGCTGGTTGCGTTTGAGCACGTTGAATGTGCCGCTGCCCACAGTGCCCACGCCCAAGAGGCCCACTTTGATCGGTTTCATTTTTATCTTCTTTACTGCTTTGCACCCGAAAAACTCGGGCAAGGATTGAATTCAAGCCACCAGGGCTTCGGTACCAAAACGCTGGCGAGCACCCGCCAAAAATCGAGCAACGCGCGCAATGGCCTCGCGCAAGTCGTCTTCATGGGGCAAAAATACGATGCGGAAATGGTCCGCAGCCGGCCAATTGAACCCCGTACCCTGAACCAACATGACCTTGGTTTCTTCAAGCAACTGCAAAAAGAAATCCTGGTCGTCCTGCACCGGGTAAATCTGAGGATCCAACTTGGGGAACATGTACAAAGCTGCACGAGGCTTCACGCAACTGACCCCAGGGATCGCCGTGATCAGTTGGTGGGCCAAATCGCGCTGTTTGCGCAATCGACCACCCTCACCCACCAATTCATTGATGCTTTGGTGACCGCCCAAGGCCGTTTGGATGGCCCACTGGCCCGGCACATTGGCGCACAAGCGCATGTTGGAGAGCATGTTCAAGCCCTCGATGTAATCACGCGCCCTTTTCTTGTCACCTGATATCACCATCCAGCCTGCACGGTAACCGCAAGAGCGGTAGCTTTTGGACAGTGAGTTGAAGGTCAGGGTCAAGACGTCTTGCGACAAACTGGCCAAAGGCGTGTGCTTGACGCCGTCGTACAAGACCTTGTCGTAAACCTCATCGGCAAAGATCACCAAACCATGCTCCCGGGCGATGGCCACAATGCCCTTGAGCAGTTCGTCCGAATACAAAGCACCGGTCGGGTTGTTGGGGTTGATCACCACAATGCCTTTGGTGCGCGGCGTCACTTTGGCACGGATATCGGCCAAGTCGGGCATCCAGCCATTGGCCTCGTTGCAGTGGTAATGCACGGGCGTGCCCCCCGACAAGCTCGCGGCTGCCGTCCACAGCGGGTAATCGGGTGAAGGCAACAACAACTCATCGCCGTTGTCAAGCAGCGCATTGGTGGCCATCACGATCAGTTCGCTGGCCCCGTTGCCCAAATAAATGTCGTCCAGCGTGACGCCTGAAATCCCTTGTTTCTGCGTTTCGTGCATGACGGCTTTGCGTGCTGCAAAGATACCTTTGCTGTCCGAGTAACCCGCCGAATTGGGCAAGTTCCGAATCATGTCTTGCTGGATTTCTTCAGGCGCATCAAAACCAAAGACGGCCAGGTTGCCAATGTTCAGTTTGATGATCTTCTGACCGTCTTCTTCCATCTGACGGGCACGGTCCATGATCGGGCCTCGAATGTCATAGCAAACGTTGGCGAGCTTGGCTGATTTTTGAATGGGCTTCAAAGTGCCTCCAGTGGGGGTTTCAAGCGGGAGAAAACCTATAATTTGACCACAAATCAAGGCCTCTAACGGGCCATCTTTTTGAGTCATTCCCCTAATCTCCACCCACACGCGCCAAAGTGCCCCATGAAACTCCAACCCGACAAGTCGAACGCACCCGTCATCAATGCTTATGACCGTGCATGGATCGAAGTCAATGGCATTCGACATGGGCAATCCCTGTTTGTCACCAGCTTGCCCGAAATCCAAGCGGCAGCTTGGGGAAGTTCCGAGTTCGAGAACCTTGAACAGAAACACTTCAAGCCTTGGGCCCAAATGGGGATTGAACTGGTGCTTTTTGGCAGCGGCCAAAAACTGCGCTTTGCAAAACCTCATTGGTTGCAAGACCTGATCAGTCAAGGCATTGGCGTGGAAACCATGGACACTGCCGCAGCGTGTCGCACCTACAACATATTGGCCAGCGAAGGGCGCAAAGTGGTGGCGCTTCTATTGATCGAATCCTAAAGCATGCATTCCAAACTGCTGATCAACGATTGCGCAGCAGAAACATCCTAAAACGCCGTTCGGAGTAAAATACACGGTTGCCGAGGCCATTGGCCTGTGGCGGCAATGTCGCCTAGTGAAGGTGGCATACGCACAACCAGACAAGCGAGTTAAAGTTCCATGGCGATCGTTCTGAACAAACCCCTCCCCGAATTTGAAGCCAACGCCACCAGCGGATTGAAAGTTTCGAACGTCTCTCATGTCGGTCAAACGGTCGTTCTGTTTTTCTACCCCAAAGACAACACACCCGGCTGCACCACGGAGGCCATGCAGTTTCGCGACAAATACAAAGATTTCGTCAAAGCCGGGGCCTTGGTTTTGGGTGTCTCTCGCGACAACATGAAGTCCCATGACGACTTCAAAGCCAAACTCGAATTGCCTTTCGAGCTGATTGCAGACACGGAAGAGAAAATGTGCCACATGTTTGGCGTGGTCAAAAACAAGATCATGTACGGCAAGAAGGTCAAAGGTATTGAGCGGAGCACTTTTTTGGTCGGTCCCGATGGAACGCTCAAAAACGAGTGGCGCGGCCTCAAAGTCCCAGGCCACGTAGAAGAAGTGCTTCAAGCCGTCAAAGACCTGAAAAAAGCAACGACTGCCGCCTAAATTCACTTTCCTGTTCAGTCACATGGCTCGTGCATAATGTTTTCATGCCACTGAACAAAAGTTCCGTTGAATCCTTGACCCCAAGCCGCCTGGTTCACTAGGCGGCTTTTTTTTGCGTTCGCACTTAAACCAAGAGGCCTTCTTTCATGCCACTGCCCCCAGCCCCTACCCAAAGAGCCAGCCGCTTGAGTCACAAAGCCTTTGAGCCCAGCATCACCGAAAACGTCTCTCCAGCCTTGGTTCAAGTTGAAACCAAACAACAACCGACACCCGTGGCCGAGACCACGGCAGAACGCAAAACATCAAAATCCATCCAGCGCTCACGCCCATCCGTCACAGAGCATGACAGGTCACAGCAGCCTGCTCAGCCCTCAATGCGTGCTGACAGAGTCAAACCAATTCCCTCTTCGGCCACAACAGCCAATCGGGCGAGCCCATCGGCCGCCACTCGTGCAAAGCGGCGCAATGGCCCCAACAAGCTTTTTGTGCTGGACACCAACGTGCTGATGCACGACCCCATGAGTTTGTTCCGCTTTGAAGAGCACGATGTGTTTTTACCCATGATCGTGCTCGAGGAGTTGGACGGTCACAAGAAAGGCATGACCGAAGTGGCGCGCAATGCGCGTCAAGCCAGCCGTTCACTGGATGCCTTGGCCAGCGCACAAACTAACGACCTGAGCAAAGGCTCGCCCTTGAGCACAACAGGCCACACCGATGCGATGGGTCAGTTGTTTTTCCAGACGCAAGCCCTGGATCTGAGTCTGCCCTTGGCCCTGCCCCAAGGCAAGGCGGACAACCAAATTTTGGGGGTGGTCAAAGCCCTCGGTGTGTTGCACGCACCGCGCGATGTGGTTTTGGTGTCCAAAGATATCAACATGCGCGTCAAAGCGCGGGCATTGGGCCTTCAAGCCGAGGACTACCAAAACGACAAAACCCTCGAAGATGGCGACCTGCTCTACCCGGGATCATTGGCATTGCCAGGCGATTTTTGGAATAAAAATGGCAAATCCGTGGAAAGTTGGCAACAAGGCACACACACCTTTTATCGGATCAGTGGACCGATTGTTCCCAACTTGCTGATGAATCAGTTTGTGTTCTTTGAAGCACCCGGCGAGCCCAGTCTGTACGCCAGAGTCACTGAGATCCGGGGAAAAACGGCAGTCCTCAGAACACTGAAAGACTTTACGCATCAGAAAAATGCCGTCTGGGGTGTCACCACACGCAACCGCGAGCAAAATTTTGCGATGAACTTGCTGACCGACCCAGATGTGGACTTTGTGACCTTGGCGGGCACGGCAGGATCAGGCAAGACCCTGATGGCGCTGGCTGCGGGCCTGACACAAGTTTTGGACGACCGTCGGTATACCGAAATCATCATGACCCGGGCCACCGTGAGCGTGGGCGAAGACATTGGCTTTTTGCCCGGAACCGAAGAAGAGAAAATGGGGCCCTGGATGGGTGCACTGGACGATAACCTCGAATTCTTGGCGAAGGGCGACGGTGGTAATTCGGGTGAATGGGGGCGCGCTGCGACCAACGAATTGATCAAGAGCCGCATCAAGATCAAGAGCATGAACTTCATGCGTGGGCGCACCTTCATGAACAAGTACGTGATCATCGACGAAGCGCAAAACCTGACGCCCAAGCAGATGAAAACACTCATCACAAGAGCAGGCCCTGGCACCAAGATCATCTGCATGGGCAACCTGGCCCAGATCGACACGCCCTACCTCACCGAAGGCTCTTCGGGATTGACTTACGCCGTGGACCGATTCAAAGGTTGGGCACATGGAGGGCACATTACGTTGGCACGCGGTGAGCGCTCTAGGCTGGCCGATTTTGCCAGCGAGGCCCTTTGACGCACCGACTCTTGCTTTGACTTACAGGCCTCAGTAATCGTCGCTGAGGCCTGAGGCCAAGCTCTCGAAACGGGTCAAGTTCTTCAAGAAAGTCAACTTAACGGTCCCTGTGGGGCCGTTTCGCTGTTTACCAATGATGATTTCGGCCACCCCTGGCTCTTTCGAATCCTTGTTGTAGTAATCATCGCGGTAAATGAACATGATGATGTCTGCATCCTGCTCAATGGCGCCCGATTCCCGCAAATCGCTCATCATGGGACGCTTGTCAGTCCTCTGTTCTACGCTTCGGTTGAGCTGAGACAAGGCAATCACTGGGCATTGCAGCTCTTTGGCCAACATCTTCAAACCGCGCGAAATCTCACCCAGCTCGGTCGCACGGTTGTCGCCGCCTGAGCCGCCTGAACCACTCATCAGCTGCAAATAATCCACCACAATCAACCCCAGCTTGCCGCACTGGCGGGCCAAACGGCGGGCATTGGCGCGCAATTCAGAAGGTGTGAGGCCTGGCGTTTCATCGATGTGCAAGGACACGGTGCGCAGTTTTTCAATCGCCTCGGTCAATCGTGGCCATTCGTCATCGTTGAGCTTGCCCGTGCGCAAATGGCCCTGGTCGATGCGGCCGATAGAGCCCACCACACGCACCGCCAACTGCGATGCGCCCATTTCCATCGAGAACACCGCCACCGGCAAGCCCTCGTTCAAGGCCACATGCTCGGCGATGTTGATGGCAAAAGCCGTTTTGCCCATCGAGGGACGCGCCGCCAGTACCACCATGTCTCCCGGCTGCAAGCCCGATGTCATGCGGTCGAGGTCGTAAAAGCCGGTAGGCACACCTGTGATGTCATTGGGGTTGTCGGCCATCTCCTGCACACGGTCAAGCAACTCCACCACCAGGGTGTCCATCGACTGAAAGCCCTGCTTCATGCGCGAGCCTTCTTCACCGATGTTGAAGATTTTTTGCTCGGCTTCGTCCAGGATGCGATCAATCGCCTTGCCTTGTGGGTTGAAGGCGTTGGTCGCTATTTCATCACTGGCGGACACCAACTTGCGCAGTATTGAGCGCTCGCGCACGATCTCGGCATAGCGGCGGATGTTGCTGGCGCTGGGCACGTACTGCGCCAAAGAGTTCAGGTAGCCCAAGCCGCCCATTTCCTCGGCCTTGCCCTGGTTTTGCAGTTGCTCATTGACAGTGATGACGTCTGCTGGCTTGGAGGCGTTGATCAGCGCCCCGATGGCCGCATAAATCAGCTTGTGCTCGTGCCGGTAAAAGTCGTTGTCTACCAGCAAGTCTCCCACGCGATCCCAAGCGCCATTGTCAAGCAACAAGCCGCCCAGAACACTGGACTCAGCTTCAATCGAATGAGGTGGCACGCGCAGCTTGGCCACCTGGCTGTCGCCCGACAGGTCAAAAGGGAATGTGTTCAAGGAAGGAGCAAAAACGGCGGACATGGTTGTAAAACCTCAAAAGGCCATAGTAGTCGCAAAAACGCGGCAGACTCGGGATAAAGCTGTGGATAAGCTCTGTGCATCCGGTGTTCTGCCCTGTAAAAGTCAAATCACGTGAACACCAACGAAAAAAGCCGCCAAGCACAAGGCCAGGCGGCTTTTCAGAACGCAGCGAAAATCAGGCAGATTCGCCGTAAACCGAAACGGTCACTTCAACCACCACATCGGTGTGCAGTGCCACAGAGACTGTGGAATCACTGACCACCTTGATGGGGCCGTTGGGCATGCGAATTTGAGATTTGACCAGCTTGTAAGACAGCTTGTTCAACTCTTCGCAAATGTCGTGATTGGTGACAGAACCGAACAAACGGCCATCCACACCGGCTTTTTGTGACAACTTCACAACGGTACCGGACAACTTTTCGCCTTGGGCTTGCGCTTCGGCCAACTTGGCAGCGGCGGCTTTTTCGAGCTCAACACGGCGAGCTTCAAACTCTGCCTTGTTGGCTTCGGTAGCGCGGCGAGCGCGGCCCTGAGGGATCAGGAAGTTGCGTGCGTAACCGTCCTTGACTTTGACGATATCGCCCAAATTACCCAGGTTCACAACCTTCTCGAGCAGAATGATTTGCATGGTTGGACTCCTTAGACTTTGTGCTGATCGGTATAGGGCAACATGGCCAAAAAGCGTGCGCGCTTGATGGCTGTGTTGAGCTGACGCTGGAAAATGGCACGGGTACCAGTCAGGCGCGCAGGGATGATTTTGCCGTTTTCGGCG
>CANGZO010000063.1 GCA_947458305.1 Comamonadaceae bacterium | reverse complement strand
CGCAAAAAACGCCGCATGGCCAAAACTGACCAAGCCGCCCAAAGCCATCATCCACTGCAGGCTCAGGCCAAACAGCATCATCACCATCACATCTTCGGCCAGGCTGCGGCCGTAATCGCCCTGCCCCCAAGCCAGTAGCGTCAAGCCGACAAAGACCACCACAAACAGCGCCCGGCCCCAAAGCGCCACAGGCCAGAGCGCAAAGACCGGCACGCTTTCACGTTGCTCGGCATGAGTGGCCGACCCAGCCAAGCCCTGAGGCCGCCAAACCAGCACCACGGCCATGGTCAAAAACACCAGCACCAAGGTCGCTTGCGGAAAAAAACTCAAGCCCAAAGCGTGGATCACCCCAATCAACAACGCCGCGGCAAACGCCCCGCCTATGCTGCCCAAGCCCCCTGTGACCACCACCACAAAGGTCTCCACCACCACGTTCACATCCATCTGCAAGTGAGCCGGCTCGCGCGGCAGCTGCAGCGCCCCAGCCAGACCTGCCAGACCGCAGCCCAGCATGACCACCCCCAGCATGAGCGGCGCGGGGTTCACACCCAGCGCATCGAGCATCTCGCGGTCTTGCGTCGCGGCTTTCACGCGCTGGCCCCACAGCGTGCGCGTGAGCAAAAGGTGCAGGCCCAGCCAGACCAAGGGGCCCAGCGCCAAGGTGAACAGTTGCCAAGTGGGGAAATACGACTCGCCCAGTTGGATCGCACCCTTGAGGCCCGGAAAGCGCGGCGCAAACACCTCTTCCGGTCCAAAGTACCAGCGCATCGCGTCGTGCAACGCCAGCGTCAAGCCAAAGGTGGCCACCAGTTGGTAAAGCTGGGGCGCGTGGCGCATGCGTTTGAGCAGCAAGACTTCGGTCACGGCCCCCAGCAAGGCGGCAACGCACGCGCCCATCAAGATCACCGCGCCATAACCCCAAGCGCTGCCCGCCATGTCGGGCCACCAATGGGTCACCGCGTGCGCCGAACACAAAGCGCCCAGCATGAAAAAACTGCCGTGCGCAAAATTAACGATCCGGGTGACGCCAAAAATCAGCGTCAGTCCGGAAGCCATCAAAAACAAGGTGGTGGCGTGGCTCAACCCGTTGAGCAGTTGCAGCGCCAGTGCTTCGAATCCCAATTCAGGCCCTTGTCTTTAAAAAAGCGCGTTTGGATAAAAAGTCAATCCACCCAATGGGTGAAGTCTTGCGAAGGCACCCGTGTGGTCTGGAAGGTGTTGACCAAGGCCGACTCGTCGGCATAGCCCAGCGACATGCCGCAAACCACCATTTCGTTCTCACCCGCACCGACCAACGGCAAGATGATCTTGGAAAAGCCGTTCCAAGCCGCTTGCGGGCAGGTGTGCAGGCCGCGCGAGCGGGCGGCCACCATGATGCTTTGTAAGAACATGCCGTAGTCGAGCAAACTGCCCCGGCCCATGACTTTGTCGATGGTGAACATCAGGCCCACGGGTGCATCGAAAAAGCGGAAGTTTTTCTGGTGCTGGGCGTGCATCTGGGCCTTGTCGCCCTTGCCAATCCCCAGCACGCCGTACAGGCCAAAACCGCATTCGCGGCGGCGGTCGATGTAGGGGCTGACCCATTTTTCGGGGTAATAGTCGTAAGACTCGGCGTAGTCCGCAGCCAGTGCGGGATTGGCGCTGATGGCGTCGTGCGCGGCGCAGGTCTTGGCCACCAGTTCGTCGCGTTTGGCGCCTTGCAGCACATAGACTTTCCAGGGCTGGGTGTTGGTGCCGCTGGGCGAGCGAGCCGCAACGCCCAGCACCTCTTGCAGCACGCTGCGGTCCACCGGCTTTGGCAAATAAGCGCGGGCCGAAAAGCGGCTCAAGATGGCCGCGTCCACGCTGGCGGGGTCGTTCACGCGGGTGCTGACCTGGGGTCCAATCTCCAAAATGCTCATGTCAATGTCTCCAAAAATGCTTTGAGTGGGGCGGGCAAGGGCACGGGGCGGCGGGTCTCGCGGTCCACGTACACATGCACAAAATGGCCCCGGGCGGCGGTCAGTTCTTCGCCTTGCGCAAAAAGGCCGACCTCGTAGCGCACGCTGGACGTGCCCAGCTTGGCCACGCGGATGCCCGCGTCGATGGTTTGGGGGAAGGCCAACGGCGCGAAATAAAAACACTGTGTTTCCACCACCAGGCCAATGGTCGTGCCCGCGTGGATGTCGAGCACGCCCTGCTCGATCAGGGTGGCGTTCACAGCGGTGTCGAACCAGCTGTAATACACCACGTTGTTCACATGGCCATACACATCGTTGTCCATCCAGCGCGTGCTGATGGGGCGAAACGCCTTGTAACTGCTGCGGGCGTCGGCGTAGGGTTTGGTGATGGGTGAAACTGGCGTGTTCATCGCCCGAGATTGTGCCAGCGTTGCCAATAGCCCAAAGCCACATCCCAGGTCTGCATTTGCACCTGCACCGTGGTCTCGATGTCGTGACCGTAGCCGCCGCCCATGCACAGCACCACAGGCAGACTGCGCTGCCAAGCCCAGTCCATCACCACCCGGTCGCGCGCCTGCATGCCGTCCATCGTCAGTTTGAGCCGTCCCAGCCGATCTCCCTCGTGCGGGTCGGCTCCGGCCAAATAAATGACCAGCTGCGGATCGAACTGGTCTTGCAGCGTTTGCAGCGCTTGGTGGAGCGCCACCAAATAAGGCTCGTCGGTGCAGCCATCCGGCAGGCCCACGTCCAGGTCGCTCGGTTCTTTGCGAAAAGGGAAGTTCTTTTCGCCATGCATCGACAGGGTGAACACGCTGGGGTCATTGGCAAACACATGCGCGGTGCCGTTGCCTTGGTGCACGTCCAGGTCAACCACCGCCACCTTCAGTGTTTGCCGATGGTGCCGCCAAGCCTCGGCCTGCATCAGGCGGGCCGTCACGGCAATGTCGTTGAACACACAAAAGCCTCCGCCCTTGTGCGCATAGGCGTGGTGCGTTCCGCCAGCCAGGTTGCCCGCCACGCCTTGGGCCAAGGCATCGCGGGCAGCGGCCACGGTCGCGCCCACCGAACGGCGCGCCCGCTCGGCCATGGCCGGGCTCCACGGAAAACCAATTTCGCGCTGCAGCGCCGGCTCCAAGCTGCCCGTGGCCACACCCTGGATGAAGGCGGGCGTGTGCACCAGCGCCAGCTCACCGTCGCTGGCGGCCGGGGCCTCGCGCATGACCACGGCGGGCAACTCTTGTGTCAGTCGGTCGCGCAGTCGGCTGTACTTGCGCATCGGAAAGCGGTGGCCTTCGGGCAAAGGCAGGACAAAGTGGTCGGCGTAATAAGCGTGCATGGATTGATTCAGAGCAAGGCGATTCTAGAAAACACTCTCTAATCTGAGCCCGCAACAGGTCCATGCCCTTGCAAGAGAGCGTCCAAACCCTATACTTCAATCCATGCTGCACTGCAACAAAGTTGTACGGCCCCGGCCAGTTACGGCGCAGTCTTCTTGAAACCAACCCTTGATCTGGAGCCCCTCATGATGACACCCGAACAAATCGTCGCCTCACACAAAGCCAACGTGGAAACCCTGTTTGGCCTGACCGCCAAAGCCTTCGAAGGCGTGGAAAAGCTGGTCGAACTCAACCTGAGTGCAGCCAAAGCCGCCTTGGACGAGTCGGCCCACAGCACGCAAGCTGTTTTGAGCGTGAAAGATGCACAAGAGTTGCTGGCCATGCAAGCCAATCTGTTCCAGCCTTTGGCTGAAAAAACCGCCGCCTACAGCCGCCACCTCTATGACATCGCTTCGGGCACCGGCAGCGAATTCACCAAAGCTTTCGAAACCCAATCGGCTGTTGCCCAAAAGCAGTTCGCCACCTTGGTGGAGACTGCCACCCAAAACGCACCCGCCGGATCCGAGCAAGCCGTGGCCATGATGAAGGGTGCAGTGACCGCCGCCAACTCCGCTTACGAGTCGGTCCAAAAAGCGGTCAAGCAAGCCACCGATATGGCCGAGTCCAACATCGCCGCGGTGACCCAGTCTGTGAGCGCTGCCCCCAAAGCCGCCAAGAAGAAGTGATTCAAGGGCCGCTCAAGTCGGCCTGACTTGAACCGTTTTTTGCAAGTTGTCTCCTCGGATCCTTTTGAATTTCGTCTGGGAAACAGGGATCCCTTCCAGGGCTGATCGCCAGATCAGCCCTTTTTTTTGTGCTTCCAAGACCCTCTTCACCGCCCTGCCTCAAAGGTGGCCAAGCGCGCTTTCAGGCCCGGCAAGGCTTCGCGCATGGCGGCTCTGCCCGCCTCGATGGAGCGCATTCGGGCGCTGAAGTCGGCGCTTTTCACGCCTGACAAAGCTGGCCGCACCACCCAGTCGGCATCTTTCAGCGCCAGTTGGTTGATGCTTTTGCCCATGATGGCAAAGGTTTGCATGAGGATCTGAAACGTGTCGCCAGACGGGTTGCCCTCAGGATCGCTGGAAATGTCGACCGCGATCACAAAGTTGGCCCCCATCTCGCGGGTCTGACGGACCGGCACAGGGGACACCAAACCGCCATCCACGTATTCACGATCCGCCAAGCGCACCGGCTGAAAAACCCCCGGCACCGCGCTCGAAGCGCGCACCGCAGCGCCGGTGTTGCCTCGCCTGAATGTGATGACATCGCCATTGCCCAAGTCGGTGGCCACAATGCCCACGGGGATCCTCATTTGCTCCAGCGTTCGTCCGCCCACTTGGGTGTTCACATAGCGCGCCAGGGCTTCTCCGCGCAAGGCGCCACGGTTCAAAATGGGCAGCATCCAATCGGTGATCTCGGCCTCTTGCATGCTCTCGGCCACCCGAATCAACTCGGTGGGTGTCTTGCCACTGGCATACAAAGCGGCCACCAAACTGCCTGCAGAAGTCCCCACCAAAAAAGCAGGCCGCAAACCGGCCTCTTCGAGCACCTGGATCACCCCCACATGCGCGAAGCCCCGGGCGGCTCCACCGCCCAGAGCCAAACCCAGGCGCAGCTCCTTGCGCTCCACACTGGGCACAGGGGCGCCCGGGGTTGTGGGCGGCGTGCTGGGCACACTGCTGCAAGCGGCCAGCACCATCACCAGCGACAGCCATGTCCATCGCCCAACACCCCTCAGAGCAGCCGCGCCAGAACCCAGCCGGCATTGATTATTTTCATTGTTTGTTTCCGCTGACAACATTTTTCCCTCAAATCTTATTGATAACGATTCGCATTTGATTTACAATCTCACCATCATTCATTCACCGTGATGTCCACTATGAATTTCTCGAGAACGATTCTGAGCTTGGCCTGCCTGATGACTGCGGCGTCCACCCTGGCCCAAGACAAAGTTCTGAACATCTACTCCGCCCGTCATTACCCCAGCGACGAGGTGATGTACAGCGAATTCACCAAAGCCACCGGTATCAAGATCAACCGGGTGGATGCCGATGATGCCGGTATTCTCGCCCGTCTAAGAGCCGAGGGGGCAGCCTCCCCGGCTGACGTGATCTTGTTGGTCGATGCGGCGCGTTTATGGCGCGCCGAGGTCGATGGTCTTTTCTTACCCATCAAATCCAAAGTCCTAGAAGACGCGATCCCTGCCAACTTGCGCGCCAAACCCGCCGACAACGGCGGCACGGCCTGGTTTGGCTTGTCGACCCGCGCACGCGTGGTGGTCTATGACAAAGTCAAATTCAACAAAACCGATGTGGACAGCTATGAAAAACTGGCCGATCCGAAGTTCAGAGGCAGCTTGTGCATCCGCAGCGGCTCACACCCCTACAACCTGAGTCTTTTTGGGGCTTTGACCGAGCACCTGGGACCGCAAAACACCGAGGCCTGGCTCAAGGGCTTGGTGGCCAACATGGCGCGCAGCCCCAAGGGGGGCGACACCGACCAGATCAGGGGCGTGGCTTCGGGTGAGTGCGGCGTGGCCATCACCAACACCTATTACCTCGCTCGCATGATGCGGTCGCCCAACCCTGCAGACAAAGCCGTGGCCGAAAAAGTCGGTGTGGTCTTTCCCAACCAAAGCAGTTGGGGCACCCACATGAACGTGGCCGGCGGCGCGGTGGCACGCCACGCCAAAAACACCAGCAACGCGGTGCAGTTTTTGGAGTACTTGGCCAGCCCCGCTGCCCAAAACCACTTTGCCAACGGCAACAATGAATGGCCTGCCGCCAAAGGCGTCACCTTTGACAACCCGGCCCTCAAAGCCATGACCGGCGGCAGCTTCAAAAGCGAACTGCTACCCATCAGCACAGTCGGCATGAACCAGATCAAGGTGCAGCAAATGCTGGACCGCGTGGGTTTCAAATGATGAAAGCCCCCAGGTTGATCTCAACCAGGGGGCTTTTTGACCTGAGATGATCCTTCACAGCAAGCTGCTGCCAAGCACTGGCTCAGCCAGCCGCGTCAAGCCGTAACGGCCTCGGCGACCATGGCAGGCACTGCTGGCAAACGGATCAAATGGTCAAAGGCGCTCAGGGCAGCCTTGGCGCCCTCGCCTGCAGCGATCACGATTTGCTTGTAAGGCACGGTGGTGCAGTCACCGGCCGCAAACACACCGGGCACATTGGTGTGGCCTTTGGCGTCCACCACGATCTCGCCGAATTTGCTCAGCTCCACATGGCCTTTGAGGAACTCGGTGTTGGGCACCAAGCCAATTTGCACGAACACCCCTTCGAGCTCGACCCAATGGTCGTCGCCCGTGGTGCGGTCTTTGTAGCGGATGCCATTGACCTTGCCGTCTGCACCGGTGATCTCGGTGGTTTGGGTGTTGGTGTGCACAGTGACGTTGGGCAAGCTCTTGAGCTTGCTCACCAGCACCGCATCGGCCTTGAGTTGGTCGGCAAATTCAAACACCGTGACATGGGCCACGATGCCCGCCAGGTCAATCGCCGCTTCGATGCCGGAGTTGCCACCCCCAATCACGGCCGTGCGCTTGCCCTTGAACAGCGGACCATCGCAGTGCGGGCAATACGCCACGCCTTTGTTTTTGTACTCGGCTTCACCGGGCACGTTCACATTGCGCCACCGGGCCCCGGTGGAGAGGATGACCGATCGGGCTTTCAAAGAGCCACCATTGGCCATTTGCACCTCGATCAGGCCACCGGGCTCAGTCGCCGGGATGATTTTTTCGGCACGTTGCAAATTCATGATGTCCACCTCGTAGTGGCGCACCTGGGCTTCCAGAGCCGCCGCAAACTTGGGGCCGTCGGTCTCGAGGACAGAGATGTAGTTTTCGATGGCCATGGTGTCATTGGTCTGGCCGCCAAAACGCTCAGCCGCCACGCCCACGCGGATGCCTTTGCGAGCCGCGTACACGGCTGCGGCCGCACCAGCAGGACCGCCGCCGACGATCAACACGTCAAAGGGGTCTTTGGCGGTGAGCTTGGCCGCGTCACGTTCACCGGCGTTGGTGTCCAGTTTGGCCACGATTTCCTCGACCGACATGCGGCCTGAACCGAACACTTGGCCGTTGAGGAAGACCATGGGCACCGCCATGATCTGACGCTCTTCCACTTCCTTTTGGAAAGCACCGCCTTCAATCACCACGGTCTTCACCTTGGGGTTCACGATGGCCATCAGGGACAAAGCTTGCACCACGTCGGGGCAGTTGTGGCAGCTCAGCGACATGTAAACCTCGAAATTGAAGTTGCCTTCCAGCGTTTTGATGCTGTCGATGACTTCAGCCTCGACCTTGGGCGGGTGACCACCAGTCCAAAGCAGCGCCAATACCAAAGAGGTGAACTCGTGGCCGAGCGGCAAGCCAGCAAATCGCACCCCAGTGGTCTGGCCTTCGCGGGCCACCACAAAAGACGGCTTGCGTGCGTCGTCACCCGAGGTGTCCAAGCTGACTTTGTCCGACAGGCCCACGATGGTTTCCAACAAGCTCTTCATGTCGGCGCCCGTCTCGCTGTCGTCCAGCGAGGCAATCAGG
This sequence comes from Comamonadaceae bacterium, assembly GCA_947458305.1. Classification (GTDB taxonomy): domain Bacteria; phylum Pseudomonadota; class Gammaproteobacteria; order Burkholderiales; family Burkholderiaceae_C; genus Limnohabitans_A. The sequence continues at coordinate 2,918 of CANGZO010000063.1, read as the reverse complement.
CGAATCGGCTGGCGCAGCAAGCCCAAGTATTGCTGCAATTGGGCTTTGAGGGTGTCGTCGAGCATGGTGATCTCCGGTTTTCAAGGGGCAGTGAACTTGGACCCGCACTTGTGGCGCAGGCCCGGGAACAGGGGAAATTGGGGGGAATACGTTGAGCGCAAGGCACGCAGGCTTGTGGCCCGCATGCGTTGAACTCAGCGCCCTGACCAGCAGGGCACCCGAGATTTAGATCTTGCCGACCAGGTCGATGGATGGAGCCAAAGTCTTGGCACCTTCTTTCCACTTGGCTGGGCACACTTGGCCGGGGTTGGCGGCGGTGTACTGAGCGGCTTTGAGCTTGCGCAGGGTCTCGGACACGTCGCGGGCGATCTCGTTGGAGTGCACTTCGGCGGTCTTGATCATGCCTTCGGGGTTGATGATGAAGGTGCCGCGCAATGCCAGGCCTTCTTCTTCAATGTGCACGCCAAAAGCGCGTGTCAGGGTGTGTGTCGGGTCGCCAACCAGGGGGAACTTGGCCTTGCCCACGGCTGGCGAAGTCTCGTGCCAGACTTTGTGCGAGAAGTGGGTGTCGGTGGTCACGATGTAGACCTCGGCACCGGCTTTCTGGAACTCGGCGTAGTTGTCAGCCGCGTCTTCGATTTCTGTGGGGCAGTTGAAGGTGAAGGCTGCGGGCATGAAAATCAGCACAGACCACTCACCCTTGAGGGTTTCGTTGGACACTTGCACGAACTTGCCGTTGTGGAAAGCCTGGGTTTTGAAAGGCTGGACTTGGGTATTGATCAAAGAGGACACGGTCATTTCCTTGGGTTGGTTTATAAAAACTATCGAATGAGATAACTCATTGGTCGCAATCATAATGCACCCTAGGGTTTTCACTCATGAGTAGTTCCTATCAACCCCATAGGAAAAAGCTTTCAACTCAAGACTGTCGATTTAATCTTCCACTCCCCTGCGCCAAACCCACGGCCAAAGCCAGCCAAGCCAAAATCCAAGCCATGCCACCCCAAGGCACCAAAGCGCGCAAGGCATCCCAAGCCAACACGTGCCGGGCATACAGGTTGAAGCTGAAGAAGAGCAAACCGACCAGCATGAGCCAGCCTGCCGCCTGCAGCCATCGCGACGCCCCACAAACCCGCAGCGCCAGCCCGGTGAGCAATAAACCCAGCGAATGAAATTGCTGCTGACTCAAAGCGGTTTGCACCGCCATGGGCACGCCCCCGGCAAACACGGGTAAATGCGCGAAGGCGGCGCTGAAGACCACGCTGGCGCAGGCGCTGATCGCCCCCAGCACCAAAAACCACCGGGCCGACGGGGGCCAGTCTTCGGTCGAGGTAACAAAGTCAAAAACAAAAGACGGGCTGGACATGGGGTGCTGGGCACAAGGCCAAAAATGGAACCCGCGCATTGGAGCACGTTTGTGAGCCCCATGAACCAGGATTGAACGCTCACATCAGCGGCCTTCGGTAACCCCCTGCCCGCCCATTGGGCGACAGCACCACCTGCCACAACTGGTTGTCGCGGGCCCGAAAAGTCCCCGCACAGCACAGCAGGTAGTAGCGCCACATGCGGTAAAAACGCTCGCCATAGCGGTCCTTCAGCGCAGGCCAAGCCGCTTCAAAGTGCGCATGCCAGGCCATCAGGGTTTTGTCATAGTCCTCGCCAAAGTTGTGCCAATCTTCCATGACGAAGTCTTCTTCGCTGTAATAGGCGATTTCTGCGGCCGAAGGCAGCACGCCGTTGGGGAAGATGTATTTTTCAATCCACGGGTCAATGCCCGCACCGGCCCGGTTTTTGCCGATGGTGTGCAGCAAAAACAAGCCGTCGTCCCTCAGGCAACGCCGGGCCATGTCGAAGTAAGCGCGGTAGTTTTTGTGCCCCACATGCTCAAACATGCCGATTGAAGCGACACGGTCAAAGCGCTGATCACCCTGCGGGTTGAACTGCCGGTAGTCGGCCAGCTCAAAACGCACCTGCAAGTCACGCGCTTTTTGCGCGCCCAGTCGGGCTTGCTCTTTGGAGATGGTCAGCCCCACACACTGCACCCGGTAATGCCGGGCCGCGTGAAACATCAAGCTGCCCCAACCGCAGCCAATGTCCAACAGCGTCATGCCCGGCTGGAGTTGCAGCTTTTGGCAAATCAGGTCCAGCTTGGCCTCTTGCGCCTGCGTCAGGGTTTGCGCCAGCGGCCAATAACCGCAGCTGTAAGCCATGGACGGGTCCAGCATGGCTTCGTACAAATCGTTGCCCAAGTCGTAATGCAGCTCGCCCACCTGCCAAGCCCGGTGGGGAGATTGCAAGTTGGTCAAACGGGCCTTGAGCGACGCCCACAACCAACCCGCTCGGCCCACTTGCTCGTCCAGCCGCGCCCTGAGGATGCGGGTGATGAACTCGTCCACCTGGTCGCAGTCCCACCAGCCATCCATGTAGCTTTCGCCCAAACCCAAACTGCCGCGCGTCAAGATGCGGTCAAAGGTGTCTGGGTGGTGCACCCGCATGTCCCAAGGCCTGCCGCCACCGACCCGTATATCGGCCGTGGCCAACAAATCACAGGCGCGCCGCCAGTTGCTGTCGGTGTGCAACAAAGCCGTTTCGTTTTTGTCCCAATTGAGCTCAATGGCCATCCGGTTCTCCTGTTGATGCACCCGCCCGGACCGGTGGCCCGTGGTCTTGTCCATGCTAGGCCGTCTCTCGGCCCAGATCCATTCAGCAAAGCCGGTAGCCCTGTACCGTGTTCTCGGTAAGGCTTGGCGGAATGGATCGGGTGCATGGCGTCCTTTTGCGCAGGCCATCTGTGCATAATTGACGTTGACGTAACGTCAATCAAATTCAGGAGTTGAACATGGACATTCAAGGCAAAGTTTTCATCGTCACCGGCGGCGCATCGGGCTTGGGCGAAGGCACGGCGCGCATGCTGGCGG
>CANGZO010000062.1 GCA_947458305.1 Comamonadaceae bacterium | reverse complement strand
CGCAGCGCTGGCGTGGTGCGCGCTGTGGATGGGGTGAGCTTTGATGTGTTCAAGGGCGAGACCCTGGGTGTGGTGGGCGAGTCCGGTTGCGGCAAGTCGACCACGGCACGTTTGCTCATGCAGCTGATCACGCCCGATCAGGGCGAGCTGGTGTTCGATGGTCAGACGGTGGGCAGCAAGTCGCTGCCCTTGAAGGACTATCGCCGTCAGGCCCAAATGGTGTTTCAAGACAGCTACGCGTCCTTGAACCCACGCCTGACCATGGAAGACTCGATCGCATTTGCCCCCATGGTGCATGGACTGCCCGAGCGCGAGGCCATTGACCGGGCGCGTGACTTGCTCGAACGGGTGGGCTTGGCGCCACAGCGCTTTGCCGAGCGCTACCCCCATGAGTTGTCGGGTGGACAAAGGCAGCGGGTCAACATCGCCCGGGCCTTGGCCTTGCAGTCGCGGCTGATCATCTTGGACGAGGCGGTCTCGGCCCTGGACAAGTCGGTGGAGGCGCAGGTGTTGAACCTCTTGCTCGACTTGAAAGAGGCGTTTGGCCTGACCTACATCTTCATCAGCCACGACCTGAATGTGGTGCGCTACATGAGCGACCGGGTCATGGTGATGTACCTGGGCCAAGTGGTGGAAGTGGGCGACAGTGAAACCCTGTTCAAGCATGCCGCGCACCCCTACACCCAAGCTTTGCTCTCGTCCATCCCGACACTGGATCCGGATCGGCGCACCGAAACCCCGCCATTGGCGGGCGACCCGCCCAACCCCATCAACCCGCCCAGCGGCTGCCGTTTTCACACCCGCTGTGTGCACGCCCAAGCCATTTGCAGCGAAAAGATGCCGGTGCTGGCCCAAGCCCAACACGGCCAGCAAGTGGCCTGCTGGATGCATGTGGCAGGCGCTGCGCACACCGGTGCACCCGCAGCGCAAAGCATGGTCAAACCTTCGGAGGTCGCGGCATGAAACCCGATACGCCAACACCCGCCTATGTGGACATCCGCCAGCTGCATGTCACCTTCACCGGCGGCAAAAAACCCGTTCAGGCAGTCTCGGGCGTGGACTTGCGCGTGCAGCGCGGCGAAGTGGTCGCCCTGATTGGCGAGTCAGGCTCTGGCAAGAGCGTCACCTTGCGCACCGTGCTGCGTCTGCATGCCGAAAAGAAAACCCAAATCACGGGGCAAATCCGGGTGGGCGATCAGGATGTGCTCACGCTGTCGCAGGACCAGCTCAGCCGCTTCCGTGGGCGCGTGGCGTCCATGATTTTTCAAGAGCCCTTGCTGGCGCTGGACCCGGTCTACAGCGTGGGCCAGCAAATCATCGAAACTATTCGCCGTCACGAAAATGTGAGCGAGGAAACGGCCCGGCAGCGCGCTTTGTCTTTGTTTGAACGGGTGCGCATTCCCAGCCCAGAGCGTCGTTTGCAGGCTTATCCGCATGAGATGTCGGGCGGCATGCGCCAGCGCGCCATGATTGCCCTGGCCCTGGCTTGCCAGCCCCAGTTGCTGCTGGCCGATGAACCCACCACCGCATTGGACGCGACCGTCCAAATTCAGATCCTGCTGCTCTTGCGTGAGCTGCAAAAAGAAATGGGCTTGTCGGTGATTTTTGTCACCCACGACATCGGTGCTGCGGTCGAGGTGGCCGACCGGATTGCTGTGATGTATGCCGGCCGCATTGTGGAGGAGGGGCCTGCCCGCACCCTGATGCGCGAGCCCCGGCACCCCTACACCCGCGCGCTGCTGCAAAGCCGCGCAGACGGGGCATTATCCAAAGGTCAACGCCTGGAAACGATTGCCGGCTCACCGCCTGATTTGACGAATCTCCCACAGGGCTGCGCCTTTGCCAGCCGTTGCAAGGTGGCGGTGCCTGAATGCTCGTCCACACGCCCTGAAGTCACCTGGCTGGCCGATGGCCACAGTGTGCGTTGCTTGCTGGCGCAGTCTCAGACTGATTCTCAGCAAGCGGCCTGATCAATGGGGCTGATCATTTTTTCAAAGTGAGTTGAACATGAGCCGACACACCGACGTCTTGTGGGACAAAGCCCACGCCTTCATGCCTTACCCAGCCAGCCCCGTGGCCCATGCCGCCACGGGTCCTTTGTCGGGTCTGAGCTTTGCGGCCAAAGACATCTACCATGTCAAGGGTTACCCCACCAGCGGTGGTCAACCCATGCTCATGGCCTTGTGGGGCGTTCAAGACCGAACGGCCCCGGTGGTGCAAAGCTTGCTCGACGCCGGTGCCCGCTTTGTTGGCAAAACCGTCACCGACGAATTGGCGTTTTCCATGAACGGTCAAAACGCGCATTACGGCGCGCCGATCAACGGCGCGGTGGCCGAACGCATCAGCGGCGGGTCTTCTTCGGGCTCGGCGTCTGCCGTGTCCAACCGCCTGTGTGATTTTGCTTTGGGCTCCGACACGGGCGGCTCGGTGCGCGCCCCCGCCAACCATTGCGGTTTGGTGGGCATTCGGCCCAGCCAAGGCCGCATCAGTTTGCAAGACACCATGGCCTTGTCACCCAGCCTCGATACCTGTGGCTGGTTTGCCCGCGATGTGCCCACCTTTGCCCGTGTGGCGGATGTCTTGTTGGGGGACGATGCGCAGCCCTTGCCCGATCAGATCCGCGTGTTGGCCCCCACCGACATGTGGGCGCTGGCCACACCGGGGGCCCTCAAAGCTTTGAAGCCTGTGCGCCAGAAAATTGAGCAGTGTTTGGGCAAGGCCAAACCGGTTCGCATCATGCAGAGTGACCTGGACAGCATGTATTGGCATTTCCGCGCGATTCAGGGGCGCGAGGCCTGGGATGTCCATGGTGGTTTTCTTCAGCGTTTCCAACCGGTGCTGGGGGCTGCGGTGGCCCAGCGTTTTGACTGGTCCTCCAAAGTCACGGACGATCAAGTGGCCAAGGCGCGTGCTTTTCGCGAACACTGGCGTACCCACATCCAGCAGATTTTGGGCACCGACGGCGTGCTCTTGATGCCCACCATGCCCGATGTGGCCCCATGGATCCGCCAAACCGATGCCGAGCTGGAAACCTACCGCAACCGGGCCACCAGCTTGCTCTGTGTGGCAGGCATGGCGGGCTTGCCGCAAGTGAGCTTGCCTTTGGCCAGCCACCAAGGGGCACCCTTGGGCATTTCTTTGGTGGGACCCGCAGGCTCAGACCGCAGCTTGGTCAAACTGGCCGAACACATCCACCGCGCCTGGTCCTGAAACCTGCAGTGTGACCCCATGCGCGCTGCTTCAAAGGGGACTCAGGCGCACGCTCAAAGGCAGTGAATGAATCTCGCAATCTTCGGTCGGGCCTTGGCGCTCCAGCACCAAAAAGGCGCCGCTGTCCAAGGCCATCAAGGGGTGATGCCAGGTGCCTTTGTGCAGGGTGAAACCTTGCTGACCCGTGACCTCAAAGCACTTGAGCGTGCGAAGGTCGGGCTGGTCTTGGCCCAAGGCCACCAGCAAACGACAGCGCGCACCCGTCAACGGCACAAAAGTCTGGCTGCCGCTTTGGTGCCGCTCCAGCATGTGGCAAGGGCCCTCGGGGTTTTGTGCCAGCGCGTGGAACACCGCCAACACCGCTCGGCCTTGGTCGCCCGCCAAGTCCAGCCCGCCGGGCAAATTGAGTCGCCCGCTGGTGCCTTGGTTGATGGTTTGGTGGGCTGCTGCAAACAAATTCAACACCTCTCCATAAGGAGAAAAAGCCTGCGGCGTCAGGGGCTGACAAGTCAGGATGCCAAGGGTTTGTTCAGTGTTCATGGCTTGATCAGGGTTTAGGGGGCCATCATGACAGATGAACGTCGAAAGGGCATGTCGCTGCCGCGCAAAGACAAGCCGCACAAGCCCGCTGATCTGATCGATGGGCTGATCGATGGGCTGAACGCGGTTGCCGAGGTTTCAACGTCTTCCCCGGAGCGTGCTGGTGGGCAAATCACAGGCGCAGATCGGGTGTATGAGGCGATTTATCAGGCCGTTCTGGAGCGCCGACTGTCCCCGGGCGAGCGTCTGCGCGAGCAAGAGTTGGCTGAGCAGTTCAATGTTTCGCGCACCTTGGTGCGCCAAGCGCTGCAACGTCTGGCGCAAGAGCAGGTCGTCGAATTGCTGCACAACCGCGGGGCACGCGTGCCCATACCCAGCCTGGAAGATGCGGGCAGTGTTTTTGATGCCCGCAGGGTGGTGGAGTGCGAAGTGGCCAGGCAACTGGCCGGGCGACTGAGCGACGAGCAATTGCAAACTTTGCAAGATTTGGCCGCCAGTGAAACCGAGGCCGATCGCCAAGGCGAGCATGCGCAGGCCATTCGTCTTTCGGGTGAATTTCACCAAGCCATGGCGCACATGCATGGCAACCCGGTCTTGGCCCGTTGGCTCAATGGCTTGCTGCCCACCACCTCATTGCTCATGTCGCGTTTCAAACGCCAAGGGGGGCAAGTGTGTGTGGCCCACCGCCATGTCGACTTGATTGCCGCCCTGCAAAAAACCCCTGCAGCAGCTGGCGCTGAAATGCGCAAACACCTCAACGAACTGGAGCAGTCCCTGACGGCTACCGAGACCCCGCGACGACAATTGCGCGATGTCTTTCAAGCTTACCGGGACAGCCCCGAATGAACACCTCTGGAGATCGCACCATGAAGCCGAGTCCCGACACCTTGTCCTCCCTGCGCATCGACGCCAACCGTTTGTGGCAATCGCTGATGACGCTGGCCCAAATCGGTGGCACCGAAAAAGGCGGCGTCTGTCGTTTGGCCTTGACGGACTTGGATCGCCAAGGCCGTGACCTGGTCACGTCATGGGCGCGCGAAGCAGGCATGACGGTCACGGTCGATCAAATCGGCAACGTCTTCATGCGCAGAGCAGGGCGACAGCCCGATTTGCCACCCATCATGACCGGCAGCCACATCGACACCCAGCCTACAGGGGGCAAGTTCGACGGCAACTACGGCGTGCTGGCTGGACTGGAGGTGGTGCGATGCTTGAATGACCACGGCATTGAAACCGAGGCCCCCATCGAGGTGGCCTTTTGGACCAATGAAGAAGGCTCGCGTTTTGTGCCAGTGATGATGGGCTCGGGGGTTTTTGCGGGTGCGTTTTCGCTGGAACACGCCTACAAGGCCCAAGACCAAGAGGGCAAAACCGTGCTCGAGGAGTTGCAGCGGATTGGCTATGTCGGCACCGAGGTGCCGGGGCAGCACCCGATTGGGGCGTACTTCGAGACCCACATCGAACAAGGCCCGGTACTCGAAGACGCGGAGGTGACGATCGGTGTGGTCAGCGGCTCCTTGGGTATTCGTTGGTTTGACTGCATCGTCACTGGCATGGAAGCCCACGCGGGCCCCACCCCCATGGCCCTGCGCCAAGATGCCCTGCAAGTGGCCACGCACTTGATGCAAGCCGTGGTGAGCACGGCCCACAAGTACGCACCCCACGCCAGGGGCACGGTGGGCATGGTGCATGTGCATCCCAACAGCCGCAACGTGATTCCGGGGAGGGTCAAGTTCAGCATCGACCTGCGCAACAACACCGACGCCGGGGTGGAGGCCATGGCCGATGAGATCAAAGCCTTGGCTCAAAGTTTGCAGGACAGCACAGGCCTGCGCATCGAGCTGACCCTGGTGTCGAGTTTCCCGGCGCAACCCTTCCATCCGGCGTGTGTGGAGGCGGTGTCTGCCGCTGCGGCGCAGCTGGGTTACAGCCAAATGCCGGTGGTCTCAGGTGCCGGGCACGACGCCATCTACACCGCCCGTCTGGCCCCAAGCGGCATGATTTTCATTCCCTGCAAAGACGGCATCAGCCACAACGAAATCGAGGACGCCAAGCCCGAGCACATCGAAGCGGGCTGCAATGTGTTGCTGCACGCCATGCTGGGCCAAGCGAAGGTTGCGCCTGCGCGCTGAAGTCAGCGTGTCCTGTGTGCCACTGTCCAGATGGGACCTTCGTCAGAGGTTCAAGCTTCTGGCAAGCGAATGGGCTGCCCACCCTCTAACAAGTCGATGACTTGTTTCATGACCTGGGCACCGGTGGCCGAATAAGGGTCAAAGTCTGGGTGCTGCAGCCTGACCATCGGGTCGTCCACCGACAGGTGGATCAGCGCCATGGACCATTGGCCAAAGCGCCGTTCGTTGATTTCCTCATACTGCAGCAGGTCCACATCTTGGTGCCTAGCGTCGGCGCAAATGCGGCGGTACAAGGTGTTCACCTGGCTGCGCTCACCTTCGATCACTTGGAAGAAAAAACCTTGACCTTGGCAGAGCACGCCGGTGATGCCTTGGGCCTGGTTGTGCGCTTGGGCTTGCGACAGGATGCTGGTGGTCATGGTGGTGGTTTGCGGGCCGACTGCGCGGCTCACATAGAGCAAGCGCACGTTGATGCTGTGGCTGGGAACCCTCATCGGAATCTCCATGTCGAGGGGCTGGTCATGGACTTGGCATTCATGTGTTGCGGCCCAGGCGCTCTGCTTCGCGGCGCTCCAGCAGGTCGAGCATCCAGGCCACGCGCTGGGGCATGGCGCGGTTTGGAAAATAAGCCTTGTTGCCCTTTTGTTGAACGGCATCGCGGCAGCCTTGCACCAAGCCCACAATCGCCTCCAGTGGCTCTGGGGTCTGCGCGCTCACGCGGATCCAATGCACCTGGGTCCACGCACTCGCCAACAGCATGAGCTTGCGTGTGGTGCTGACCACCGTGCGCTTGTTGACCGAATCCAAGCCATCGCGGCGCAGTTGGTGGCCAATTTCGGCATAAATCATGCTGGCAGCGCAAATGGCAGCGCGGCAATCGGGCGGCAGGGCCGCAATGCCAGAGTGGGCTTGTTTGTACAGGCGGTCGGCCTCTTCCAAAAGACGGGCCACCACACCGGCAATGGCGGGCGAGAAAACGGGCGCGGCCATCCAGCTTTCGGGGTTCACACCGGCTTCGACCAACCAGCGGCGGGGCAGGTACAGGCGGCCAATGCTGGCGTCGTGCCCGACGTCGCGGGCGATGTTGGTCAGTTGCATGGCCACGCCCAACTCGCAGGCGCGGGCCAAGGTGTCCATGCTTTGTGGGCCCATGATCCAGCTCATCATCGCGCCCACACTGCCGGCCACCCTTGCGCCATAGGCGTGCAGGTCTTCGATGCTGTCGTAGGTACGACCTGCTGCATCCCAGGCAAAACCTTCGATCAGGGCGTCGAGCAAATGGCGGGGCAGTTTGTACTGCTGCACCAGCAGGCTCAGGGCATGGTCTTCGACATGGTCGTTCGGGGTGCCTGCATAGATGGCGTCCAAGCGCTCTTGCAACACGACCAAGGGCGTATCGCCTGGTGCGGCTTCGTCAACCAAATCGTCGGCCACACGACAAAACGCATAGAGCGCGATCGCTGCGGTGCGCACGCGCGGCGGCAGCAAACGGCTCGCCGCAAAAAATGTTTTGGAGCCGCCTTGCATCATGGCCACGCAGGCTTGCAGGTCGTGCGAATCGAAGTCGAGCTCTTGCAGCACCCCGGGTGCCGTGGGCAGGGCGGCTGCAGGCGTGGCCACAGCGCTCAAGTGGGGTGCGCGCTCAGGCATTGACATGGGGGACCACCGTTTCAAGGGCTTTGGCTGACATGAGCACGCCGGGCACACCTGCGCCGGGGTGCGTGCTGGCACCCACCACAAACAGGCCCGGCACATCCTCGCTGCGGTTGTGGGGACGGAACCAGGCGCTTTGCAGCAGCAGCGGCTCCAGGCCAAAACCCGCACCTTTGTAGGACCACAAGTTGTCCTGAAAATCTTGCGGTGTGCTGACCTTGCTGGTCACGATGTGTTCGCGCAGACCGGGCAACACGCTGGCTTCCAGGCTTTCGGCAATGGCGGCACGGTAGGTCTCGGCAAAGGCGGGCCAGTCGGTGCCGCTGTCCAAGTGCGGCACGGGCGAGAGCACATAAAAGGTGTCGCAACCCTCGGGAGCCAGCGAGGGGTCGGTGGCGGTGGGGCGGTGCAGATACAGGCTGAAGTCCTCGGCCAGTTTGTGCTTTTGAAAGATGTCTTGCAGCAGACCTTTGTAGCGCGGGCCCAGCACCATCATGTGGTGCGGAACGTCGGGGTATTGTTTGGAGGTGCCGAAGTACCAGACAAACAAGCCCATGGAGTATTTACCGTTGGCGATCTTGCGGTCGGTCCAGACACGGCGGTGCTCGGGGGCCACCAGGTTCTTGTAGGTCCAAGCGGTGTCGCCGTTGCTGACCACGATGTCGGCGGGCACGAACTCGCCGTTTTGCAGTTCGACACCGCAAGCGCGACCGTTTTCAATGCGGATTTGCGTGACAGGGGCGTTGCAACGCAGCGGCACGTCGCGCTCTTGCAGCAAGCCGACCAAGCCTTTCACAATCGCTCCGGTGCCGCCCATGGCCGAATGCACGCCCCAGGTGCGTTCCAGCGAATTGATCAGCGCATAAGCGCAAGTCACTGCAAAGGGGTTGCCACCAATCAGCAACGGGTGAAAGCTCATCACGATGCGCAGCTTGTCGTTGCGGATGTGTTTGGCCACCAGGCTGTACAAACTGCGCCACGCGCCCATGCGCAAGAAGTCGGGGATGGCGGCCATCAGGTCGCTGACTTTGTCAAAGGCCATGTCGCCCATGCCTTCAAAACCCAAGGTTTTACAGCGCTCGGCTTCTTCCAAAAAGCGTTCGTAACCTGGCAAGTCCGAGGGCTCAAAGCGCGCCACTTCGGCGCGCATGTGCTCGGGGTCGCCGTTGTAGTCAAACCAGGTGCCATCGGCAAAACGCACGCGGTAAAAGGGGTCCATAGCGACCAGCTTCACGTCGCCTGCAAAGCTTTTGCCGCACAGTGCCCAGAGCTCTTCGAGCAAAAAGGGCGCGGTGATGATGGTGGGCCCCGCATCAAACGTGAAGCCGTCTTGGTGGTGCACATAAGCGCGTCCACCGGGGGCGTCGAGTTTTTCAAACACCTTGACCTCGTAACCCTTGACGCTCAGGCGAATCGCTGCGGCCAGACCACCAAAGCCGCTGCCAATCACCACGGCGACGGGGCGCGTATGGGCTGGAGTCTGTGTCGTTGGGTCCGAGCGCTTGGGTGTGACCGGGATACCGAAACCCTCGGTGCGGTAGGTCTGTGTGTTGCTGTTCATGGGGCCTTCAAGGGGGTGTGGTCAAAGCCGGTTTGGTGGTCTGGCCCATGGCCCAACCCCACAGCCGCTCCAGTGGCCAAGGAAAAATCATGATGACGTGTTCAACAATCGCCAGCCCGAGCAAGGTGGCCAGCATGACCCAACCGGTGGTAATGGCCACAGCACCTTGCTGGGCGAGCCAGACCAGCCAAAACCAAGTGCCCATGGCCACGCTCATGGACAGCACAAACCACAGCGACATGCCGGTGGTGGTGCGGAAATAACTGGCCAAGTAGGTCAAGTGCTCAGGCAGGTATTGCGCGCCGTTTTGCGGCACGCCAAAAAACAAATTCAGTTTGGCCGACAAGCGCATGCACCACAGCAGCGCAAAGGTGCAAATGGCCACATGGCTGGCTTGGCCCTCTTGCATCCACCACAGCACAGCAAAATTGGCCAGCAAGGCCAGCTCGTGGTAAAGCATGACCTGTACCGATTGCACAAAACGCGCCCAACCTGTGACGCCTGTGTCCAGCGGGGTTTTGCGCGGCCCGGTGATCCAGCCGGTGAGGAAAGCCAACTCGTGCCAGCCCCACATGACAATCACGCTGCCAAAAGCGAGGTAAGCGTTGAACACGCTGACCTCTTGCATGCTGTGGGCCACGCCCCAAAAACTCAAAGCCAAAAGCACCGTCCAACCGCCCAAGCTGAAACGGAAGCTGCGCGCGGGCAGCCGGTCGAGCCACAAAATCACACCCGTGCCGAGCCACCAGCACAGTGCCGTGAAAACGCAGGCCCAAACGACTTCAGTCACCATGCCGGTTCCATGCGCACTTGGGGTGACAGGTCTTGTTCAATCACCGGCATGAAGTAAAGCCGCGCAAAGGTGGCTGCTGCCTTGACGGCGCACACGCCTTGTTGCAGCTTGCCCACCACACCACCACGCGCCTTGGCTTTTTCCATGGCTTGCGACAGAGCGAACAGGCGCTCCAGGCCCCGGCGGAAGTCGGGGTTATCGGTGTCGAGCGCCAGCGGGAACACCTGCTTGGTGATTTCGGTGGTGATGCGGAACACCTGGTAGTCGTACTCGCTCGAATCGAGCCCCATGGCTTCGTGCAGCATGGGGCGGGTGTGGTCACGCACGTACATGGTGGCGTACACGGCCAGCAAGAAAAAGCGAATCCACAGCTTGTTGCCGCCGCTGAGCAACTTGGGGTTGGCCCGCATGATCAGGGCAAACGATTCACCATGGCGGAACTCGTCGTTGCACCACAACTCAAACCAGCGAAAGATGGGGTGAAAGCGTTTTTCGGGGTGCTTTTCGAGCTGGCGGAAGATGGTGATGTAACGCGCGTAGCCGATCTTTTCGGACAAGTAGGTCGCGTAGTAAATGTATTTGGGCTTGAAGAAGGTGTACTTCTTGGTGCGCTTCAAGTTACCCAGGTCTATCCCTAGGTTGAAGTCGCGCAGCGACAGGTTGATGAAGCCCGCGTGGCGCGATTCATCCCGCGCCAAGTAGGTCATGAGCTGCTTGATGTCAGGGTTGCTGACGTTCTTGCGAATCTCGTTGTAAAGCACGCAGCCGGAGAATTCCGAAGTGAGGGAGCTGACCAAAAAGTCCATGAATTCCTGGCGCATCTCGGGCGACAGGCTGGCCATGCCGGCGGCCACTTCGCCGGCAAAGGCTTCGTCGCGCTGGAAGTGGTCGTGGTTGTTGTCGCCTTCGTACTCGGCCATCATCCTGTCCCACTCGGCGCGCACCGGCTCGATGTTGATGCGGTCCATGGCCGCAAAGTCGGTGGTGTAAAAGCGCGGGCTGATCATGTCGTCGTGCACGGCCTTTTTGTTGGCATCTTCAGCGGTTTCGATGGTGTGGACGG
>CANGZO010000061.1 GCA_947458305.1 Comamonadaceae bacterium | reverse complement strand
CCAACAATTGTTCGACTTGACCGGTCAAGTCGCCTTGGTCACAGGCGGCTCTCGTGGCCTGGGCCTCCAAATGGCCCACGCTCTGGGTGAGGCCGGTGCCAAGATCATGCTGAGCTCGCGCAAAGCCGCAGATTTGGAGCAAGCCGCCGCCGAACTGCAAGCCGCAGGCATCGACGCCCGTTGGATCGCCGCCGACTGCGGCAAGGAAGAAGACATCCGCCGCCTGGCAGCAGAAACCATGGAGCGCATGGGGCCCATCGATATCTTGGTCAACAACGCGGGGGCCACTTGGGGCGCGCCCGCCGAAGAACACCCCGTGGCCGCGTGGGACAAGGTCATGAACCTGAATGTTCGCGGGTACTTCATCCTCTCGCAAGAGGTGGCCAAGCGCTGCATGATCCCGCGCGGAAAGGGCCGCATTCTGAATGTGGCCTCCATTGCTGGCCTGGCTGGCAACCCGACCGAGATGAAGACGATTGCCTACAACACCTCCAAAGGGGCGGTGGTCAACTTCACCCGGGCTTTGGCGGGCGAATGGGGCGAACACGGCATCACCGTGAACGCCATTTGTCCGGGCTTTTTCCCCAGCAAAATGACGCATGGTCTGCTCGAAAAAATGGGTGCCGACAAGATGGCTCAGGGCGCACCTTTGCGCCGTTTGGGCGATGACGAAGACCTCAAGGGTTTGGCGGTTTTGTTCGCATCCGACGCCGGCAAGCACATCACCGGTCAATGGCTGGCGGTGGACGGTGGTGTCAGCGCCATCATTGGTGGTTGATTCTTGGCCAGAAACAGCATGAGCATTCCTTTCGGCGCGACCATACCGTTTGTGGAGCATCTGGGCTTCACTCTGGAAAAATTCGAAGGCGGTCAATCCGAACTTCATTACGCACCCAAGCCAGAACACCTCAACTCGTTTGATGTCACGCACGGCGGCGCGGTGATGGCGCTGCTGGATGTGGTCATGGCCACTGCTGCCCGCAGTGTCGAGGTGAGCATGGGCGTGGTCACCATCGAGATGAAAACCAGCTTCATGCGGCCCGCCAAAGTGGCCACAGGTCAACAATTGAAGGCCCTAGGACAACTGATGCACCGCACCCGCAGCATGGCTTTCACCGAAGGCCGCATTTTTGATGCAGAAGGGCGCTTGTGTGCCCATGCCACTGGCACCTTCAAATACATGGCGCGCCACAACACCCAACCTTCGGGCAACTTGCCAACCGATTGATTTTTTCTTTTTTTACACCGGAGTTTTTTAACATGCCCTTGAACCACCGCATCGTCCTTGACAACCGCCCCCAAGGCGAAGCCACTGCACAAAACTTCAAATTGATCGAGGTGCCACTGCCCGAGCTGCAAGACGGCCAGGTTTTGGTGTGCCACCATTTCTTGAGCCTGGACCCGTACATGCGTGGGCGCATGAACGAGAGCAAAAGTTACGCCGTTCCCCAACCCCTGGGCGAGGTCATGATCGGTGGCACCGTGGGCGAAGTGGTGGACAGCCGCCACCCCAAGTTCAAAGCCGGTGACCAAGTGGTCGGCATGGGAGGCTGGCAAGAGTTCAGCGTGGTCGATGCGACCGTGGTCGGCGCACTGCGCAAGGTCGACACCACCCATGTACCGCTGTCGCATTACCTGGGCGCAGTCGGCATGCCCGGCGTGACAGCATGGTACGGCCTGGTCAAAATCATTGCGCCCAAAGCAGGCGAAACCGTCACGGTGAGCGCGGCCAGCGGCGCAGTGGGCAGCGCCTATGGCGCATTGGCCAAAGCGCGTGGCTGCCGCGTGGTCGGCATCGCAGGCGGCAAAGACAAGTGCGATTACGTGGTCAACGAACTCGGTTTTGACGCCTGCATTGACTACAAAGAACACAAGGACTACATCAGCCTGTCCAAGGCCCTGCGCGAAGCTTGCCCGAACGGCATCGACGGCCACTTTGAAAACGTGGGTGGGATGGTGCTGGACGCGGTGATGTTGCGCACCAACGCTTTCGCACGCATCGCCGTTTGCGGCATGATCGCCGGCTACGACGGCGCTCCGCTGCCCATGGCCAACCCGGCCCTGATTTTGGTCAACCGCATGAAGATCGAAGGCTTCATCGTCAGCGAACACATGGAAGTCTGGCCCGAGGCCCTGCAAGAACTGGGCACATTGGTCGGTACCGGCAAACTGCGCCCCCGCGAATCCGTGGCCCAAGGCTTGGCCGCTGCACCCGAGGCATTCTTGGGTTTGCTCAAAGGCAAGAACTTCGGCAAGCAACTGGTCAAGCTGGTCTGAGGCTGGCCGCATGTCCGATCTGATCCTTCACCACTACCCGACTTCGCCTTTTGCAGAAAAGGTCAGGTTGATTCTGGGCCACAAGCAACTGGCCTGGAAGAGTGTGTTCATCCCGATGGTCATGCCCAAGCCTGACCTGACGGCGCTGACGGGTGGTTACCGCAAAACCCCGGTGCTGCAGATCGGCGCGGACATTTACTGCGACACCGCGCTCATTTGCGATGTGCTGGAACAATGGGCACCCACGCCAACGTTGTACCCCGAAGCCGTCCAGGGCGCGGCGCGCATCGTGGCGCAATGGGCCGACAGTGCGTTGTTCACGGCGTCGATGGCCTACAACTTTCAGCCCGCTGGCGTGGCACAGGTGTTTGCGGGCGTACCCGCTGAGGGCGTGCAGGCCTTTGTGGCCGACCGCACCGCCATGCGCAGTGGCGCAGCCCGAATGGCATCGTCGGACGCCACCGGCACTTACAAGATTTATCTGCGCCGCATCGGCAGCATGCTGGACGGTCAAGACTTTTTGTTCGGCACCCAGCCTTGTGTGGCGGACTTTGCGTTTTATCACCCGCTGTGGTTCACGCAAGAGCGCACACCCGCTTTGGCGGGCATTTTGGAGGCAACGCCCGAAGTTCAAAGCTGGATGGCGCGCATGAAGGCCATCGGCCACGGCACACCCGGCAAATGCAGCGCTGCAGAAGCCTTGCAAACCGCCCGCATTTCAACGCCTGTCGCTGTTCAGGCCGAGGTCTTCCAGGATGAGCACGGCATCGCCCTGGGCAACCAGGTCGTGATCGCCTCTGATAACTTTGGGTTGGAGCCCACCCAAGGCGAGCTGGTTGCGGCGACACAGACCCGATACACCTTGCGCCGCAGCGATGAACGCGCGGGCACCGTCCATGTTCACTTCCCCCGTGTGGGCTTCACATTGAAAAAGGTTTCCCCATGATCGAGAACTTCAAAGGCAAAACTGCAGTCCTGACCGGTGCAGGTTCAGGCTTTGGTCTGGAATGCGCACGCATCGGTGCCAAGCTGGGCATGAACCTGGTGTTGGTGGATGTGCAGCAAGACGCACTGGACAAAGCATCAGCCGAAATGACCTCCCAAGGGGCTCTGGTGCTGGCCCGCAAGGTGGACGTGTCGAACGCCCAGGCCATGGAGCAACTGGCGGCCGATGTCAAAGCACGCTTTGGCGCACCCCACTTCGTTTTCAATAACGCGGGCGTGGGGGCAGGGGGCTTGGTGTGGGAAAACTCCGTGGCTGACTGGGAATGGGTGCTGGGCGTCAACCTCTGGGGCGTGGTGCACGGCGTGCGCCTGTTCACCCCCATGATGCTCGAAGCTGCCAAGGCTGACCCCGCTTATCGCGGCCACATCGTCAACACCGCCAGCATGGCCGGCTTGCTCACCCCGCCCAACATGGGCATCTACAACGTCAGCAAACACGCCGTGGTGTCCCTGACCGAAACCCTCTACCAAGACCTGCATCTGGTGTCAGACCAGGTCAGCGCCAGCGTGCTGTGCCCTTACTTTGTGCCCACCGGCATCAGCCAAAGCCACCGCAACCGCCCAGCCGACCTGCCTGCAGAAAAAGCCACCGCCAGCCAACTGATTGGCCAAGCGCAAAGTGACAAAGCTGTGAGCAGTGGCAAGGTGTCAGCGGCCGATGTGGCGCAAAAGGTGTTTGACGCGGTGGCGGCTGACCAGTTCTACATCTACAGCCACCCCCAAGCGTTGGGTAACGTGCAAAGCCGCATGGAAGCCATCGTTCAGGGCACCAACCCCCCCGACCCTTTTGCTGCCCGTCCTGATGTCGGTGAAGGCCTAAGAAAAGCCCTTCGTTCGGCCTGATCCTGCATTCAGGCCCAAGGCGATAGGCGCCTTGCGTCCCCAACGCGGGGACATTCTTACTTGTGGAAATGGCCTTCGAAACAATGGCGCACCTCATGGCCCAGTGCCACATGGTTTGTGCGTGTCCCGGTCACGATCACACATTCTTTGCTGGCCACATGCCACACTGCACAAGCCAAGGGTGGGGTGATGTAGGCCTGCTCGCGGCCCATGCCAATGGATTTTGCACAGTACTGGGCCACATCCTCCCGAACCTCCCAGCGCAGTTTGACTTCCTTCATGATCCGCTGGTCTGCAGATTTGGGGGTGAATGTTTCAAATTCAGAGCTTGGAATGACACCGCCACCCATGATTTGGCATCCTGACAATGTGATCATCAAGAAAGCGAATGACAAGCCCTTCAGGGCAATGATCAAAGTATTGCAATATTTGCTAATGGCGAATTTCATGTTCAAACCCATCAATTGTCATATTTAACAATTTTTTATGAGTTTAATCGAGAAAAGCTACATTGAAAATTGATTTTTATATTTTTGCAGTTGTTTGTTTGTATTGTTGATTCGACTCGGATCGGGGCTGACGTACCTGCATCTGGAGACAGGATCAGCCCTTGATGCATGTGGCAAACTCGTTGTTTTTTTCATTCCCGCAGTGACCTGAAACATGCAGAAAATCCTGGCCCAACTGGCCGCTGAAATCCGTATCCGCCCTGACCAGGTCAAGACCGCTGTGGAATTGCTAGACGGTGGTGCCACCGTCCCCTTCATCGCCCGTTACCGCAAAGAAGTGACCGGTGGTCTGGACGACATCCAGCTGCGCGAGTTGGAGTCGCGTCTGGGCTATTTGCGCGAACTCGAAGACCGCCGCGCTGCGGTGATCAAGAGCATCACCGAGCAGGGCAAGATGACGCCCGAGTTGCTGGCTGCCATCGATGCCGCGCCCACCAAACAAGAGCTGGAAGACCTGTATTTGCCCTATAAGCCCAAGCGCCGCACCAAGGGCATGATCGCCCGCGAGGCGGGGCTCGAGCCCTTGGCTGACAAGCTGTTTGCCGACCCGCGCCTTGACCCGCATGCCGAAGCCGCTGCCTTTGTGCTGCCTGCAGGCGCGATTGACGGGGCCGACTTCACCACCATTGCTGCCGTGCTCGACGGTGTGCGCGATTTGCTGAGCGAGCGCTGGGCCGAAGACGCATCACTGGTACAAGCCCTGCGCGAATGGCTGTGGAACGAAGGCCTGTTCAAAAGCAAACTGGCCGACGGCAAGGACGAGAACAACGCGGATGTGTCCAAGTTCCGTGATTACTTTGATTACGACGAGCCGATTGGCCGCGTGCCTTCGCACCGGGCTTTGGCCGTTTTCCGTGGTCGTGCGCTGGAAGTGCTTGACGCCAAACTGGTCTTACCGGTGGAGCCCGAGCCCGGCAAACCCAGCATCGCCGAAGGCAAGATTGCCATGCACCTGGGATGGAGCCATGCGGCTCGCTCCTCGGACGACCTGATCCGCAAATGCGTGGCCTGGACCTGGCGCGTGAAACTCAGCCTGTCCACCGAGCGCGACCTGTTTGCCCGCCTGCGCGAAGAAGCCGAAAAAGTCGCCATCAAAGTGTTCAGTGACAACCTGCGTGATTTGCTGCTGGCCGCACCCGCTGGACCCCGCGTGGTCATGGGCCTGGACCCGGGCATCCGCACGGGCGTGAAGGTGGCCGTGGTCGACGCCACCGGCAAACTGGTCGACACCTCCACGGTGTATCCACACGAGCCGCGCAAGGACTGGGAGGGCTCTCTCTTTACCCTGGCCAAGCTCTGCGAAAAGCACAACGTGAACCTGATCGCGATTGGCAACGGCACGGCCAGCCGCGAAACCGACAAGCTGGCGGGGGATCTGATCAAGCAACTGGCCCGATTGCGAAACGGTGTAGAGATACAGAAGGTGGTGGTGAGTGAAGCGGGTGCTTCGGTGTACTCGGCCAGCGAATTTGCCTCACAAGAAATGCCCGATGTGGACGTGAGCTTGCGCGGCGCGGCATCCATTGCCCGCCGCCTGCAAGACCCGCTGTCTGAGCTGGTCAAGATCGACCCCAAAGCGATTGGTGTGGGCCAATACCAGCACGACGTGAACCAAAGCGAGCTGGCCAAAACGCTGGATGCCGTGGTGGAGGATTGCGTGAACTCGGTGGGCGTGGACCTGAACACGGCCAGCGTGCCGCTGCTCACCCGCGTGTCGGGCTTGTCGGCCAGCGTGGCCAAGTCGGTGGTGCGCTGGCGCGATGCCCATGGCGTGTTCAAAACCCGCCAAGACTTGCTGAAAGTGACCGGCCTGGGCGCCAAGACCTTCGAGCAAAGCGCGGGCTTTTTGCGCATTCGTGGCGGCGACAACCCGCTGGACATGACGGGTGTGCACCCCGAAACCTACCCGGTGGTCGAGCAGATCATCGTCAAGACCGCCAAGCCGATTCAAGAGATCATGGGCCGCTCGGATGTGCTCAAAACGCTCAAGCCCGAGCTGTTTGTGAACGACAAATTCGGTGCCATCACCATCAAAGACATACTGGGCGAGCTGGAAAAACCCGGCCGCGATCCGCGACCCGACTTCAAAGTGGCTCGCTTGGCCGATGGCGTGGAAGACATCAAGGACCTGAAAGAGGGCATGACGCTGGAAGGTACCGTGAGCAACGTGGCCCAGTTTGGCGCGTTTGTGGACCTGGGCGTTCACCAGGACGGGCTGGTGCATGTGAGCCAGTTGGCCAACAAGTTCGTGACCGACGCCCGTGAGGTGGTCAAAACCGGCGACATCGTCAAAGTAAAGGTGCTGGAGGTGGACGTGGCCCGCAAGCGCATCAGCCTGACCATGAAGCTCGACGCAGCCCCGACCCGCCGCGATGGACCGAGGGACAACAAGTTTGAAGGGGCAGGACCAGGCCCCCGCCAGCGCGGCGGCGGTGGCGGGGGCGGTTACACCTCTCCCCCCGCAGCTGGAGCAGGCTCGGCCATGGCCAGCGCCTTTGCCAAGCTGCAAGGTCTGAAGAAATAAAACCCATGCAAGCCCTCCACATCCACGCTGGCCCCAAGGCGCTGGCCCACATCCGCGAACATGGTTTGCAGGCCGAGCACATCGGCGTGATTCCGGGCGCAGCCGGTGGCCCCAAGGGTCTGATCTTGGGGCCACTGGATCGCTTCATTTTTGGCGATTGGCTGGCGCAAAGCACGCAAACTGTGGATTTGGTGGGCGCATCGATTGGCGCGTGGCGCATGGCCACCGCTTGCCTGAACAAATCGGTCGCGGCGTTTGAACGGCTGGAGCACGACTACATCCACCAGCATTACGAACCACTGCCCGGTCAAAAGCGCGTGAGCGCCCAGCAGGTGAGCGATGCGTTTGGACAAAGCCTGCAGGCTTTTTATGGCGGGCGCATCGCAGAGTTGTTGTCGCACCCCCGGTATCGGCTGCACATCGTCACTTCGCGCGGGCGGCACATCTTGCACCGCGAGCACTCTCTTGCCACACCCCTCGGCTATGCGGGGGCGTTTTTGAGCAACGCGGTGCACCGCCGCGCCTTGGGCGGCTGGTTGGAGCGCGTTGTGTTTTCTGGGCAGGGTGTGGCTTTGCCTTTTGACGCGCAAGACTTTCGCACCCGCGCCTTAGCCCTGACCGAAGCCAACTTCATGCCCGCGCTGCAAGCGAGTTGCTCCATTCCGTTTGCCCTCAAAGCGGTGCACGACATCCCCGGCGCACCCGTTGGCGCGTATTGGGATGGCGGCATCACCGATTACCACCTGCACCTGAACTGGAGTGCACCAGTGAAAGGTCCAGAGCGTGCCATCGTGCTGTACCCGCATTTTCAGAAGAGTGTGGTGCCGGGCTGGCTCGACAAGGCGCTCAAGTGGCGGCACGGCGCGACACCTTTTCTGGACAGCACCATCGTGTTGACCCCCAACCTCGAATGGGTCAAAACTTTGCCAAACGCCAAATTGCCAGACCGCAATGACTTCATGACTTACGACCGCGATTTGGCGGGGCGGGTGAAGGTCTGGAATGCGGCTGCGCGTGCCAGCCAGCAATTGGCGGATGAGTTCAGCAGCTGGTTGCAAAACCCCAGTTTGTTGCGTGTTCAACCCTTGTAAGGAAGTCTGATGTCTGAAGCCTATGTTGTGGGTCAAATGACGGTTAAAAACCCAGAAAAATGGGCCCAATACCGAGGACAGGTTCTGGCCACGGTGCTGCCTTTTGGCGGAGAACTCGTGTTTCGGGGTGAACAGGTTCAATCGTTTTCAGGCATCAGCCCACATCCAGACATCGTTGTGATCCGTTTTCCTTCTGCGGACCATGCAAAAGGGTGGCACGCATCTGCCGCCTACCAAGCCCTGATCCCTTTGCGTCAAGAGGCAGCCGATGTGGTTTTGACCACTTATGGGACATAACCCTGATATCAAAGCGGATAATCACGGCATGTTGAACACCTCTCTTTTTCTCACCGCTGCGCTCTATAAATTTGTCGATTTGCCCGACTTCGTCGACCTGCAAGCGCCTTTGCAGGCTTGTTGTGAATCCAATGATGTGAAGGGCACCTTGCTCTTGGCGCACGAAGGCATCAACGGCACGATTGCCGGGCCTGAAGCCGGTGTCCGTCACGTGCTGGCGTTTTTGCATGCCGACCCGCGCCTGGCCACGTTGCAGCACAAAGAGTCGTGGAGCCCCAAGCCTCCATTCACCCGCATGAAGGTCAAGCTCAAGAAAGAGATCGTGACCTTGCGTGTGCCCGAGCTGGACCCGAACAAGACGGTGGGCCAATACGTCAAACCTGCTGACTGGAACGCCCTGTTGGCCGACCCGGATGTGGTGGTGATCGACACACGGAACGACTACGAGGTGGCCATTGGCACCTTCAAGGGCGCGATCAATCCGAACCTCAAGAATTTTGTGCAACTGCCCGCCTGGCTGGACGCACAAGTAAACCTGCAAGGCGAAGCTGCCAAAAAGACCAAAGTGGCGATGTTCTGCACGGGTGGCATCCGCTGCGAAAAATCCACCGCGCTCATGAAAATGCGCGGTTTTGAAGAGGTCTACCACCTTGAAGGCGGCATCCTCAAATACTTGGAGGAGATTCCGCCAGAGCAAAGCACCTGGGAAGGTGAGTGCTTTGTGTTTGACGAGCGCGTGAGCGTGGGCCACGGGCTGGGCTTGGGCCACCATGAACTGTGTCGCTCATGTCGCTGGCCGCTGAGTGAGCAAGACAAGCAATCTCCGCATTACGTCTTGGGCGTCAGCTGCGCCCATTGCCATGACCAACGCACCCCTGAACAAAAAGAAAAAATGGCCGAACGCCAGCGCCAGGTGGAACTGGCCGAGGCACGCGGCGAGTTGCATGTCGGGGCCAAGATGCCCAACCATGAGGCTTTCTGAAGCTGAAATCTTGGCCACCCGATCCAGTCGGGTCTGGCAACTCTAGGGTTTACATGCTGGTCAAGAGCATGTCCCGGTATTCATCGGCCGAGGCGATGCGTGGGTTGGTCTTGTGGCAGTGGTCGGCCAGCGCCCCGGTGATCACCGCATCAAACAGGCCCTCGGTCACACCCATGTCGCCCAAGCCCGTGGGCAGCCCCAAGCGGGCGCACATGTCACGGATGGCGTCGGGGATGTCGGAGCCGCTTTGCAGGCCCATGGCCTGGGCCATGCGGTTGAGGCGGTTTTCTTTTTGCACGCTTTCAGCCGCCGCGTTGAACTTCACCACGGCGGGCAAAAACATGGCGTTCAAGGTGCCGTGGTGCAGACGCGGATTCACGCCACCCAGGCTGTGACTGAGCGAGTGCACGCAGCCCAAGCCTTTTTGAAAGGCCATGGCGCCTTGCATGCTGGCGCTCATCATGTTGAGGCGCGCTTCGCGGTCTTGGCCATTGACCGTAGCGCGTTCGATGTGCGCCCAACCACGGGCCAAGCCATCCAGCGCAATGCCGTCGGCGGGTGGGTTGAAGGGCGCAGCCATGAAGGTTTCCATGCAGTGCGCGACCGCGTCCATGCCCGTCGCAGCCGTCAGGATGGGCGGCAGACCGAAGGTCAGTTCGGGGTCACAAATGGCCGCTTTGGGCACGATGAACCAGCTGTGAAAGCCCACTTTGCGGCCATCGTCCAGGATCAAAATCGCGCCCCGGGCCACTTCGCTGCCGGTGCCGCTGGTGGTGGGCACGGCGATGATGGGGGCCACGCGGTCGGTGATCTTGAGCGAGCCGCCTTCTATGGTGGCGTACGTTTTGAGCGGGCCTTCGTGGCTGACGGCAATCGCCACACCTTTGGCGCAGTCGATGGCCGAGCCGCCGCCCACCGCGATCAGTCCGTCGCAACCGTGGGCCTTGTACATGGCTGCCGCCGCGCGTACGGCCGCTTCGGTCGGGTTGGAGGGCGTTTGGTCAAACACGGTGACGTGCAAGCCAGGCAGGGCGTCCAAGGCCTTTTGCAACACGCCTGCGGCCTTGACGCCCGCGTCGGTCACGATCAGGGGTTTGTGGATACCCACGCGCTCGCATTCGGCTTGAAGCAGCTTGACAGCGCCAAAGTCGATCTGGATTTGGGTAACGTAGTTGATAAAGGACATGCGATAACTCCAATCTGGCGCCCCGGTTCGGAAGTGACAGAACAGCGGGGCAGGGCGTTGTACGATCAAAGCCGATTTTGATGCAGGAAAGCGCTGATGACACGCCAGGGCTGTCACACTTGTTCGGACCATGTCCGCACCTTGTTGGCCCTTTTTTTGACCCATGTTTGAATTGGCTCCTGCCACCCAGCCCCGCAGGCATCGACAACCCACACTCCCATGAGCAGCCACCACACCAACCCCCGATCGTTGTTGAATGCCGCCACACGCAGCCTGATCGAGCGCGTCGAACGCGCAGGCCGCCCCCCGATGGCGGTCATGACACCTG
>CANGZO010000060.1 GCA_947458305.1 Comamonadaceae bacterium | reverse complement strand
CGTAGTCGGTGGCGGTGGGCACCGCAGCGCCCGTGGTGTTGTTTGTGGCGTTGCCGTCAGCTGCCGCGATGATCTTGGCGTAGGCGTTGACGATGGCTTGCACTTCGCCAGCGGTGTCGGCATCGCCCCGATCGTCGGCGTTGCCCAAGCTGTTGTCCACACCGTTTTGGCTGTTGATGGCGCTGTTGATGGCGGCCAGGTTGCTGTCGGTCACACCGGTCACGCCCGCGTTGGCGTAGTCGGTGGTGGTGGGCGCCACCAGGCCGGTTTCAGCGTAGTCGGCGATCTTGTCCAGTGCCGCATTGACGGCGGTCACCAAATTTTGAATCTCACCCACGCTGTCCGCACCGCCTGGGGTTTGGGCCAGCACTTGCGCGTTGACAGCGGCGATGTTGTCCGCCGTCACGCCGGTGATGCCTGCGGCTTGGTAGTCGGCCGGTGTCAGGGCGGCTGGCGTGGTGCCGTTGCCGTTGTTGTAGGCCTCGATTTTGTCGATGGCGTTGGTGACGGGCGTTGTCGTTGTATCGCCACCCCCTGCGCCGCCAGCGGCCGCAGCCAAGCCAACGCCAGCAGCGGCCGCGCCTACAGCACCCAAGCCACCAGCAGCAGCGCCTGCGCCTGCGCCTGCGACTGCGCCTGCACCCGCGCCCGCAGCACCACCCAGACCTGCCAATGTACCCAAGGCTGGTGCGGCGACTGTTTCGGAAACCATGACACCTTCGTCAAGGGTCTGCAACAGGCTGCCCTGGTCAAAGACCCACGCATCGCCGGTCAGGACGGCTTCTTCTTGTTCATAGAAATCGGTCAGCTCAACAATTTGTTCGGCACCATCTTCGGTCTGAATGATCAGATTTTTGCCAGACTTAACAAGTTTGAGTTTTTTAGAGCCCACCTCTTGGTTGCCCTTCAAGCTAACACCATCCACAACCACTGTGATTTTTTGCCCTGGTTGAACCGTGTGCTTGACCGCTGGTTGCCCCGCTTTGTATTTGGAGACTGCCAAACGTGTGCCGTCTTGAGGATGTGCTGAGATGATTTGGATTTGCATGACTATGAATGGCTTAACATTTTTTTTATTAACTTTATAGCAAATAAATTCATAACAAACTATTAAGATTTGTTATTTGAGCATTTTAGAATTACAAACTGTAGATAGTCTCAAATTCACACTAAAGGTGGTTTGTCCCGGGCTGCTGCTCACCGCGACCGTTCCGCCATGTTTTTGAACCGTGGTTTGCACAAAATACAAACCCAGACCTACGCCAGTCTGCGAACGGGAGCCGGGGGGCTCCAGGCGGCTGAACCGTTTGAACAGGCGTTCGATGTCTGGCGCAGCGATGCCTAGGCCCTGGTCTGTGATGCCGATGTGCACCTGCTGGTCACTGCGCTTGGCACTGAGCTGGACAACGCCCCCAAGCGGCGAGAACTTGAGGGCATTGCTTAACAAATTGGCAACGGCGCGGGACAAGGTGTCGAAGTGGCCTTGAATCCAAACCGGCTCCTCGGGCAGGTCAAGCTCCAAGGTCAGTGAACTGGCCAGTGCCAGCGGGTAGATGTCATCGGCCACCTCGTGCAGCAAGGCCACCACATCCAATTCGACAAAACCATCAGGCCGCAACATTTGAGCGCGTGAGGTTTGCAAGAAGTCTTCTGTCCAGGCCAAAGCGCGGACCATTTGTTTGTGGGCCGGGTGGTGCTCACCCAGGTCAGTTTTGATGTGGGCTGCTGCGCTGGCCAGCGGCACGCGGATGTCGTGCGAGACAAAGGCCAGGGTTTCGCGCTGGGTTTGGTCCAGGTGCTGCAGCTGGGCCGTGGCGGCTCGGACTTGGTCAATGAGGCGTTGAAAGGGGTCTGCATCGGCATGCGCGACTTCGACATGGGGACCGAGTGCGGCCTGCCCGGCGCGGCCCAACTCTTGTTGCAGGCGGCTGAGTTCAGAGTCCAGAAACTGGCTGGCCGATTCGAGCTTGCGCCATGCCCAAATGGGATAAGCACACAGCAGGCCCAGCTGCCCGGCAGACAGGGGCACCCAGACACACCACCAGACCGGCAAAGCCATGGCCACGGCCAGCACCCACAGCGCAAAGGCGATGTTGGCGAACAGCCCAGTGCGCGTGCGGGTGTAAGGCAGCCACAGCATGGGCATCAAGGCCAAGGAGCAGGCGAGCAGGGTGCTGAGCCACAAGGGTGCGCGTGTGATCAGCGTTTGTGAGCGGATGGAGATCATGGCGTTGGCCAAAAATTCCACACCGGGCATGGGCTGCCTGAAACCCGAAATCGGGGTGGGCAAGCTGTCAGCCATGCCCGAAGCGGTGGCGCCCACCAACACCAGTTTGCCGCGAAAGGTGTCAGGACTGAACTCCCCCCGAAGGACTTGCTGGTAGGACAGGCTGGGCAGTTGGCGCTGGGCGGTTGAGAAGTTGATGTAACGCGGATCGTGCTTGTTCAACAAGGCCGCTCCAAGGCCCGGGCCTGGGGGCGCAAGGGTGGCAAACGAGGCAGGCAACTGCCCCGCCACGCTGAGCATGGCTTGCGCAAAATGCGGCCAGACGGCTTGGTCCAGGCCCTCCCACAGGGTGATGCTGCGGGCGATGGTGTCGGCGTCCAGTTCGGCATGCACACGGCCCAAGGCGGCGGCGTGCTTGACCAGCGGGGGCAAAGGCAAGGTTTCGACAAACTGCCCATTGCTGCGGACTTTTTCGATGACCACAGGCAAGACGACATTGCCCGCCCTGGCCATGGCTTCGGCCAGCAAGCGGTCTGCCGCCAGATCTTCGTTTTGGGGTTCGCTGAACATCACGTCAAAGCCGATGACCCGGGCACCGTCGGCATGCAGCCGATCGATCAACTGGGCGTGCACGCGCCTTGACCAGGGCCATCGACCCAAGCTGGACAAGCTTTGCTCGTCAACGGTGACCAGCACCACATCGGTCGGAATGTCGCGGTCGGTCTGTTGCTGCGCAGCGTCGTAAATGACGTTGTCAATGCGCGACAAAGCGCCCGTGATGCACAAGGCCAAGGTAATACACACCAACCACAAAGCCGTGGAGGCGCGGTCAGTGAGCGCAAGCCATTTCACATCAATAGATCCAGATCCAAAGGTGATAGGGCAGCTCTTGCGCAGGCAGCTTGGGCACAGTGAGCGTCACGCCCGTGCTGGCTTGGTACCAGACCGGTTGACGGCCTTGCGCATCTTGGGTCACTTGCACCAAATAGCGCTGCCCGGGTGCCAAGGGTGGCAAGTCAAGCGCCATGGGACCCGCGCTCACGTGTTTGGCAGCCAGTTGGATGGTGGGCCCCTGCTGTTGACGCGGGATAGCCACCTCGAAAGGGTGCAAAACGGTCTTGCTGGGCAAGCCTTTGTCATCCAGGGTCCAGGCGCGCAGGTAGTAGATGCCGTCAGCCAGGCCTCCAGCATCCAGGAACGGGCGCTTGGCCTCTTGTGACAAGACCAATTGGGCCATTTGCGGGTCACGGCCTACTTGCATGACCCAGCCAGTGACCTCGCTTTGATCTGCCCAATTGAACACCAACGGGAAATCCACAAACTTGGCAGCAGGGTTCAGAAACAAAGGTGCAGTCTTGATGACTTCGGGAGGTATGGGTTTTTCGCCGAGCT
The DNA here is from genome assembly GCA_947458305.1 of Comamonadaceae bacterium. Lineage (GTDB taxonomy): Bacteria > Pseudomonadota > Gammaproteobacteria > Burkholderiales > Burkholderiaceae_C > Limnohabitans_A. The sequence goes on along the minus strand of CANGZO010000060.1, from coordinate 7,504 downwards.
TGGCAGCACTGCCAAAGCCTTCTGGTACCACCACACTGCCTTGGCCTGTTTGCAGGGCCACTTTCCCTTCGTAGGTTTGCTGCACAGTGCGCCCCCCTTGGGCGTCGACCAGAAACTGGGTGCCCCGCACCGAGGCCACGGCAGCAGGAGTGATGACCTCGAACTTTTGGCCTTGGCGACTTTGCGGGTTGGCATGCACCTCGACACGCCCGGCTTGCAGGCGCAATTGGGTGTCGACCATGTAGCCGCCAGCGTAGGTGCTGAGGGTGTCCATGACCACAGACGACTGGGGCTGCATGACCAGTTCGGAAGCATCGGCAAACTGCAAACGGGCACTGCTGTTGATGCCCACCTTGATTTGCTGACCGGTTTGCACGGCTTCACCCGCTTGGGCCTGACGCCACGCACCGTTGACCGCTTGAATTTGCACATCGCCCGAAATGCTCGTCAGTTTGGCCTGGGCCTGTTTGACCACCAACCAGCGCAAGGGCATGCGCAGTTGGGCACCGACCTGGAGGACACCGTCTTCGGACAGTCGGTTGTATCGGGCCAACTCTTGCCAGCTGACCGATGGTTTGAGGTATTGGCGGGCCAGGCTGGACAAGGTGTCCTGAGGCCTGACGGTGTAACGCCAATCCACGGCAGCAACGCTCTGCGCCAACGCACCCAAAGCCAACAGCCAACCGGCCAAGACCGTCACCGCCTTGGCGATGGGACCATGAAACGCGTGGTGCGGGTTCATTTTCATGTGTCTTCCAAAAACTCAAGCCGATAGCCGCGCTGGTAGATGGAGGTGAGTTTCCAGCCATTGGCGGCATTCAAAGCCAATTTGCTGCGCAGGTGGCTGATGTGCACATCCAATCGGCGCGTATCGACGGCGACATCTTCAATGCCCAGCAGCCCATAAAGATGCTGCCGCGTGACGACACGGCCTCGCTGCATGAAGAGATCAAAGGCGAGGATGGCTTCTGTCCCCGTGAGGGCCACAGGCCTACCGTTGCGCAAGATCACTTTGTTGTTGTAGTCAATGCCCAGATGCCCGATTTCTTCTTTTTGCAAGGGTTGTTCACGCTGCCTGAAACGCCTGAGCAAGGCCTGAATGCGCGCATGCAAGACTGATATGACGGGGGGCTTGATGATGTAGTCGTCTGCGCCGGCCATGAGCACTTGGGCCACATCGTCCTCTGCGTCATTGCCCGTCATGAAGATCACGGGCGGCATGCGGTTGATTTTTTTCAAGAGCCTCATGACTTCGGTGCCGGCCATGTCCGGCACATTCCAATCAAACAAGCACACGTCATGGTCATGGTCGACCAGATGGCTCAGGCAAGCCTGCCCCGTCGTGAAATGGGTCACTTTGTAGTGCCGAGCTTCCAGCTCTCGGCAAATATTGGCCGCAAAATCTAGATCGTCTTCCAAGAAGACAATGTGGACAGCGGATTCAGGAGAAATAGCGGGGGTGGACATGGCGCTTTTGTACGAAAAAAACGGGCCAGGACTCAGTGCTCTTGAACGGAACGACCCGTTGTTTGGCAGGCGTGCTGGCTCAACGCACTTGAGGCCAAGCACACCGTGGTCTTGGGGGTGTCAAGGTCAGTGCTTGAGCGCGGATTGCAAAAGTTGGCTACAAAAGCGTTCATGACAGCGGCGGTCTTGGGTAAGCATTTGGTTTTGACAGGTGGCGAAAAACAAATGGAATGTGTGTGCAAGGTCTGCGATCAATGTTTTTTACAAATTCATTGATCGAATCAGCCAATTTACCAATAAGGCTAATTTAACAATTAAATAAGCGACTGCCAGTGGTCACAATTAAGAATTATTAAGAATTTTGCTTTGCTTCAGGGTAAATCCGGATCAACGGCGTTTTACCGAGACTTTCACACCGGCCAATACCCGGGTTAACACCCGGTACATCCCGAAATCAAAAATTTGTATGATGACCTGTTGAATTACGGGACGAACAGAATGACGACAGTGGGATTGATCGGTTTGGGGGCCATGGGCTCGGGTATGGCTGCATCGCTGCGCCGCGCCGGGCACAGCGTGCAGGTGTTTGATGTGCGCCGCGAGGTGGCCGAGGCTTTCACCCATGCGGGTGGCACAGCGCACGAGACGCTGGCCTCTTTGGGTTCGGCGTGCGATGTGATCGTGTCGGTGGTGGTCAATGCCGCGCAGACCGAAGCCGTGTTGTTTGGCGATGGCGCCACCCCCGGTTGCGCCGCCAGCATGAAGCCCGGCAGCGTGTTTGTGATGTGCTCCACCGTGGACCCGAACTGGTCGGTGGCTTTGGAAGCACGCCTCGAAGCCATGGGGCTGCGTTATGTGGACGCCCCCATCTCGGGTGGCGCGGCCAAAGCGGCCAGTGGCCAGATGACCATGATGACCGCGGGCAAGCCCGAGGCCTACGCGCTGGCCGAGCCGTTTTTGAACGCCATGGCCGCAAAGGTTTACAAGCTGGGCGACAGCGCGGGCGCGGGCAGCAAGGTCAAGATCATCAACCAGCTGCTGGCGGGCGTGCACATTGCCGCTGCGGCCGAAGCCATGGCCTTGGGCTTGCGCGAGGGCGTGGATGCGGCCGCTTTGTACGAAGTGATCACCAACAGTGCGGGCAACAGTTGGATGTTTGAAAACCGCATGGCCCATGTGCTGGCGGCCGACTACACGCCGCTCTCGGCCGTGGACATTTTTGTGAAGGATTTGGGCATCGTGCTCGACATGGCGCGTGCCAGCAAGTTTCCGCTGCCGCTGTCCAGCACCGCGCACCAGATGTTCATGCAGGCCAGCACCGCAGGCTTTGCCAAGGAAGACGACAGCGCCGTGATCAAGATTTTCCCGGGCATTGAACTGCCGAAAGGCAAGGCATGAGCGCGTTGAAACTGGGTTGCATTGCAGACGACTTCACCGGCGCGACCGATCTGGCCAACAACCTGGTGCGCTCGGGCATGCGGGTGGTGCAGACCATTGGCGTGCCCACGGCGCCCCTGGCGGCTGATGTTCATGCCGTGGTGGTGGCACTCAAGTCGCGCACCATTCCGGCTGCCGAGGCGATTGCGCAATCGCTGGAGGCCTTGAAGTGGCTGCAAGCGCAAGGGGCGCAGCAGATCTATTTCAAATACTGCTCCACCTTTGACAGCACGCCCGAAGGCAACATCGGCCCGGTGACCGAGGCGCTGATGGACGCGCTGGGCACGGACTTCACCATCGCCACGCCCGCCTTTCCGGACAACGGCCGCACGGTGTTCAAGGGTTACCTGTTCGCCGGCAACGTCTTGCTGAATGAGTCGGGCATGCAAAACCACCCGCTCACGCCCATGACCGATGCGAATTTGGTGCGCGTGATGCAAGCGCAAACCCAACGCAAGGTGGGCTTGATCGATTACAAAACCGTGGCCCAAGGCGCGGCCGCCATCCGCGAGCGTATCGCCGCGCTGCGCGCCGAAGGTGTGGGCGTGGCGGTAGTGGACGCGACCAGCAACGCCGACCTGCACCTGCTCGGGCCTGCTTTGAAAGGCATGCCGCTAGTGACTGCCGGTTCGGGTGTGGCCATTGGCCTGCCCGCCAACTTTGGCCTCAAGCCTTCTGTGCAAGCCAGCCAATTGCCTGAGGCGGGGGGCCTGCAAGCGGTGGTCTCGGGCAGTTGCTCGGTGGCCACCAATGCGCAGGTGGCGCACTTCAAATCCAGTGGGCGGCCGGCCATGGCCATCGCCCCAGCCAGCTTGATGCATGGCCAAAGCGATGCCGTGGTGCAGCAGGTGCTGGCCTGGGCCGCACCGCTGTTGAAAGACGGCCCGGTGTTGGTGTATTCGACTGCCGAGCCCGATGCCGTCAAAGCCGTACAGGCACAACTGGGCGTGGCAGAAGCAGGGGCTTTGGTTGAACACGCACTGGCCGCCGTAGCGCGTGGCCTGGTGGGTTTGGGCGTGCGTCAGTTGGTGGTGGCGGGTGGCGAAACCTCAGGCGCTTGCGTGCAGGCGCTGGGCATCGCGCAGCTGCAAATAGGCCCGCAGATCGACCCCGGTGTGCCGTGGTGTCATGCGCCGTCAAGCGCTGGCGGGATTCACATCACCCTCAAGTCGGGCAATTTCGGCACCGAAGACTTTTTCAGCAAAGCTTTCGGCGCGCTGGGCTGAATGGCCTGGGCGTGACCGCTCAGGCCGCTTCTTTGTAAAAGAAGCCGCCGTGCACACCGCGCGGGGCCAGCGGGCCAACAGCCTTGCTGATCGCGCCGATGTGGTCGGGCGTGGTGCCGCAGCAACCGCCCACGATATTCACCAGGCCTTCGGCGGCAAACTCGTGCAGCAAACGGCTCGTGACTTCGGGGGTTTCGTCAAAACCGGTGTCGCTCATGGGGTTGGGCAAACCGGCGTTGGGGTAGCAGCTGATGAAGGTGTCGCCCGCCACCTTGTTCAGCTCTTGAATGTAGGGGCGCATCAGCGTGGCGCCCAAGGCGCAGTTCAGGCCAATGGCCAATGGCTGGGCATGGCGCACGCTGTGCCAGAAAGCGGTCACGGTCTGGCCACTCAAGATGCGGCCCGAGGCGTCGGTCACGGTGCCGCTGATGATGAGGGGCAAACGCTCTCCGCTGGCTTCAAAGAATTCTTCGATGGCGAACAACGCGGCCTTGGCGTTGAGCGTGTCAAAAATCGTTTCGACCAACAGCACATCCGAGCCGCCTTCGACCAAGGCTTCGACCTGCTCGTAATAGGCAGCGCGCAGTTCTTCAAAAGTGACATTGCGGGCACCGGCATCGTTCACATCGGGGCTGATGCTGGCGGTCTTGGGCGTGGGGCCCAAAGCGCCCACCACATAGCGCGGCTTGTCGGGCGTAGAGAACTTGTCGCAAGCAGCGCGGGCCAATTTGGCAGACTGCAGGTTCATCTCGCGGGTCAGGTGCTGCATGTCGTAGTCGGCTTGGGCGATGGTGGTCGCGCCAAAGGTGTTGGTCTCGATCATGTCGGCCCCGGCGGCCAAGTAGCCTTCGTGGATGTCGCGGATCACGTCGGGGCGGGTCAGGCTCAGCAGCTCATTGTTGCCCTTGACGTCTTTGGGAAAGTCCTTGAAACGCTCACCCCGATAGTCGGCTTCGGACAATTTGAAGCGCTGGATCATGGTGCCCATGGCCCCGTCGAGGATGGCGATGCGGTTTTGGAGGATCTCGGGCAGCGCTTGGGCGCGGGTGTAGGCGGGGGTTTTCATGGAGGGTATTGTAAAAGTTGGGGTTTCAGCTTTTTTGAAACCGCGCAAAGCCCGCTGCCCGCAACTGGCATGCCGGGCACTGGCCGCAGCCATAACCCCAATCGTGGCGCTGCGTGCGGTCGCCCAGATAGCAGGTGTGGGTGTGCTCCACGATCAAGTCCACCAGCGCCTGCCCGCCTTGCGCCGGGTCAGCCTTTTGGCCCAAATCGTGCGCCAATTGCCAAGTCTGCGCCTTGTCGATCCACATGAGCGGCGTTTCGATCAGCAGCTTGCGGTCCATGCCCAGCGACAGGGCGACCTGCATGGCCTTCATGGTGTCGTCACGGCAGTCGGGGTAGCCCGAAAAATCGGTCTCGCACACACCGGTGACGATGACCTGCAAACCCCGCCGATAAGCCAAAGCGGCCGCCAGCGTGAGGAACAGCAGGTTGCGCCCAGGCACAAAGGTGTTGGGCAGGCCCGAGCTTTCCATCTCGATGGCCGTGTCGCGGGTCAAAGACGTCTCGCTGATTTGCCCCAGAATGCCCGCGTCCAGCAGGTGGTCATCGCCCATCTTGGGCGCCCAGGCCGGAAAACGCGCCTTGATCGCGGCCAGCACGTTCAGCCGGGCGTCCAGCTCGACCTTGTGGCGCTGGCCATAGTCAAACGCCAGGGTTTCGACACGGTCATAACGGGCCAAAGCATGGGCCAAGCAGGTGGTGGAGTCTTGGCCACCGGAAAACAAGACGAGGGCTGTGGTGTGCATGGGCTGGGATGGTAAACGCTTGGCTCTGCGTGCTGCGTTTGAGGTCGGGAAGCTGCCCGTCAAGGGGGAACGTTTGTGGCGCGCATTTGGAAGGGGGCGGCGGCGGGCTACTCATGAGGCGGGGGTACGCCAAAATCGTCGCCCGCCGCCGCCCCCTTCCAAACGCTGGTGGTGGTGGTGGTCAGCCTTGCTGGGAGAGCGCGCGAACCTTACGGTTGATGAACAACGGCCCTGGGTGTGCAAGCCGCGCAGCCCATGGTCTGCTGTGGGTGGGTGGGGGCGGGCATGGGGTGACGATTTTGGCGTACCCCCGCCTCATGAGGAACCCTGTGCCCGCCCTCACCCACCCACACCACACCTGCGAAACCTGAACGACAATCACCCACTCACACACAGCCGTCAAACCCCAGTGTCCCCTCACCTCCCCATCCTGCGCGAAGTATTTGGCTACGACGCCTTTCGCGGACCGCAGCAGGCCATCATCGACCATGTGGCCGCCGGGGGCGATGCGCTGGTGCTCATGCCCACGGGCGGGGGTAAATCGCTGTGCTACCAAATTCCGGCCATTGCACGCCAACGCGCAGGCCACGGCATCACGGTGGTGGTCTCGCCTCTCATCGCACTGATGCACGACCAGGTGGGCGCGCTGCACGAGGCGGGTGTGAACGCCGCTTTTTTGAACTCCACCCTGACGAGCGAAGAAGCCAGCGACATTGAACGCCGCTTGCTGCGCGGCGAAATCACCCTGCTCTACGCAGCGCCCGAGCGCGTGACCAATGGGCGGTTTTTGGCGCAAATGGACTCGCTGCAAGAGCGCGGGCTGCTCAGCTTGTTTGCCATTGACGAAGCGCATTGCGTCAGCCAGTGGGGCCACGACTTCCGGCCCGAGTACCGGGGCCTGACGGTGCTGCACGAGCGCTACCCCGGCGTGCCGCGTGTGGCGCTCACGGCCACGGCCGATGCGCTCACGCGCGCCGACATCATCGAGCGGCTGCAACTGGAAAGCGCCGAGCTGTTCATCAGCAGCTTTGACCGACCCAACATCCGTTACACCATCGTCGAGAAAAAAGAAGCCAGCACTCAGCTGCTGCGCTTCATTGAGCGCGATCACCCCGAAGCCGCGGGCGTGGTGTATTGCCAGTCGCGCAAACGGGTCGAAGAGATTGCGGCCATGCTGTGCGAGGCGGGCGTCCATGCGCTGCCGTACCACGCGGGGCTGCCCGCCGAGATGCGCCAGCGGCACCAAAACGAGTTTTTGCGCGAAGAGGGCGTGGTGATGGTGGCCACCATCGCGTTCGGCATGGGCATCGACAAACCCGATGTGCGCTTTGTGGCGCACCTGGACATGCCCAAAAACATCGAAGGCTATTACCAAGAGACCGGGCGCGCCGGGCGCGATGGCTTGGCATCGGACGCGTGGATGGCCTATGGCCTTCAAGACGTGGTGAACCAGCGCCGCATGATCGACGAAAGCCCGGCGGGCGAAGAATTCAAGCAAGTCATGCGCGGCAAGCTCGACGCGCTGCTGGCCCTGGCCGAAGCCACCGACTGCCGCCGCGTGCG
>CANGZO010000059.1 GCA_947458305.1 Comamonadaceae bacterium | reverse complement strand
GGCTTGCGGGTGTATATTGATTTGACCTTCACCGAACACGCACACGCACCATGGGACACAAACTCAAGATCGCCGGATGGCTCAGCATTGGCGCCTTGGCGGGCGCGCTGACCACTGTTTCATTGCAAACGGTGGCGCGTGGCAACATGGCTCCGCTGCCCTTGGAAGAGCTGCAGCAATTGGCGGCCGTTTTCGGCATGGTCAAAAGCGATTACGTCGAACCGGTCGACGAGCGCAAACTCATCACCGAAGCCATCTCCGGCATGGTGGCCAGCCTGGACCCTCACTCGCAATATTTCGACAAAAAAAGCTTCAAAGAGTTTTCTGAAGGCACGTCCGGAAGATTTGTAGGCGTTGGCATCGAAATCAGCCAAGAAGATGGTGTCGTCAAAATCGTTTCTCCGATCGAAGGTTCGCCGGCTGACCGCGCGGGTCTCAAAACCAACGACCTGATCACCAAAGTCGATGACACACCGCTCAAGGGCCTGCCTCTGAGCGAAGCGGTCAAACGCATGCGCGGTGAGCCCAAAACCAAAGTGGTCTTGACCGTCTTCCGCAAATCCGAAAACCGCACATTTCCGGTCACCATCATCCGCGAAGAGATCAAGACCCAATCGGTCAAATCCAAACTGATCGAACCGGGCTACGGCTGGATCAGGGTGTCTCAGTTCCAGGAGCGTACCGTCGATGACTTCGCCCGCAAGGTCGAAGAAATGTACAAACAAGACCCCCAGATGAAGGGCTTGGTGCTCGACTTGCGCAACGATCCGGGCGGTCTGCTGGATGCGGCAGTGGCTCTGTCTGCCGCCTTTTTGCCAGACAACGTCACCGTGGTCACCACCAACGGACAGCTCGAAGAGAGCAAGTTCACCTACAAGGCTTCGCCCCAGTTCTGGCGTCGCAACAGCACCAACGACCCGATCACCCGCATGACCCAAGCCACTGGCGGCGCCCTGAAAAAAATCCCCCTGGTGGTGCTGGTCAACGAAGGATCGGCATCGGCCAGTGAAATCGTGGCGGGCGCCTTGCAAGACTACAAGCGGGCCACGCTGATGGGCAGCCAAACCTTTGGCAAAGGCTCGGTGCAAACCGTTCGTCAACTCGGCCCTGATACCGCGCTGAAAATCACGACGGCGCGTTACTACACCCCCAGCGGCCGTGCCATTCAAGCCAAAGGCATCGTGCCTGACGTGATGCTGGATGAAACCGAAACGGGCAACGTGTTTGCAGCCCTGCGCACCCGCGAAGCCGACTTGCAAAAGCACTTGTCCAATGGCCGGGAAGTCGAAGAAAAGAAAGACCCTGCCCGCGAGCAGGCCCGCGAAGAAGCCATGAAAAAACTGGAAGAAGAGTCGCGCAAACCCCTGGCAGAACGCCGCTTGCCCGAGTTCGGCTCTGACAAAGACTTTCAGCTGGCTCAAGCCATCAGGCAACTCAAAGGCCAGCCGGTCAAGGCCAGTACGACCTTGGCTGAGCGCAAAGCCGACAAGAAAGAGTGATCCGACGCCTCGGATGGATACCCTGAATGGATGACACCCAACTGCTGCGTTACTCGCGGCACATTTTGCTCAACGAATTGGGCATTGACGGCCAAGAAAAACTCTTGGCCTCCCATGCTTTGGTCATTGGGGCGGGTGGTTTGGGTTCACCGGTGGCTTTGTATTTGGGCAGTGCGGGTGTCGGTCGCATCACCGTGGTAGACCACGACAAAGTGGACGCCACCAACTTGCAACGACAAATTGCCCATACGCTGGACCGCGTGGGCCAATTCAAGGCCGAATCTGTGCGCACGGCCATTGCTCAGATCAACCCAGATGTCACCGTCAATGCGGTCACCCAACGGGCCGACCAGGCCCTTCTGAACACCCTGGTGCCCCTGGCCGATGTGGTCATCGACTGTTGTGACAACTTTGAAACACGCCAAGCCGTGAACCGGGCTTGTGTGACCCACCGAAAACCCCTGGTGTCTGGCGCGGCCATCCGAATGGACGGCCAAGTGTCGGTGTTTGACAGCACTCAGGCCGATGCCCCCTGCTATGCCTGCATCTTTCCGCCCGAGCAGTTGCCCGAAGAAACCCGCTGCGCCACCATGGGCGTGTTCGCGCCGCTGGTGGGCATCATCGGCACCGTGCAGGCGGCTGAGGCCCTCAAGATCTTGAGTGGCATGGGCAGCCACATGGCTGGGCGTTTGCTCATGCTCGACGGGCGCGAGTTGTCTTGGACCGACATTCGCATGCAGTGCAACCCAGATTGCCCGGTGTGTGCATCTGCCAGAACCTGAACCCTATTGGCCGGCAATGCCTTGGCAAGCGCCGTGAAAGCGCCTGAACACGGGCGGTGACATCGCCGCTTCAGAGGCAGAAAACACCCCTTTTTTCTGTTTTTCGGCCGCGCGCTGCAAGGCTGCATAAGGTCCTCGACCTGTTTTGAAACGGTAGGCCCAAGCCATGCCAGAGCGGACCATTTCGCTGCCCACATCCACGCCTTCCACCGACAAGCGGCCCACTTGGCGGCCATAGTGGTCAAGCCCCAAATCGGTGACTTGAGCCGCCTTTCGATGGGTCAGGCGAATCATCGCATCGCGTGAGGCCGTGCCGCCGGGCTGGCAAGTCTCGGGGGCATCGATGCCATCGATGCGCAAAGTCACCGGCTCTGTTTGCCCGGGCCGCACCAACAAAACCGTGTCGCCATCCATCACCCAACTGACCCAAGCAGGCCAAGTCTCGGCCGCATGCAGCCCACAGGCACCGAACAAGCACGCGGCGACCCAGCCAGCACGAAATGTTTTCATCAACGGGCCTTAGCCCGCTGGCCTTGGGCAAGAACGGTGCTTAACAAGTCGCCGACCAAAGACAGACGTTGCGAAGGCATCAAAGACATCAGGGTTTTCCGGGATGATGGTTGATGAGAGCGATTGTTAAAACAAGATTACATTTTGACTTGATTTGCCCATTCTTTCGACCCGTTGATACCCCTCACATTCAGGAGACTTTCATGCCAATTTTTCAACGCACGCCACGCCGGGTCTGGGTCTTGCTGCTGGCCGCCTTGTCCATGTCGGTGATGACCTCTGGGGTTGGGGCTCAAGACAAGCCTCCCTTGAAAATTTTGGTCGGTTTCCCTCCCGGCGGCTCGGCCGATGTGCTCGCCCGCATGGTGGCCGATGCGCTCAAAGACGACTTTGGGCCCATCGTGGTGGACAACAAACCGGGCGCAGGCGGGCGCATCGCTTTGAACATGGTGAAAGCTGCCAAACCCGATGGCCAGACCGTGATCATCTTGCCCAGCGGCCCCATGGTGCTGTTTCCCCACGTCTACAAAAAGCTGGACTACGACGCGGTGAAAGACTTCACACCGGTCTCACAAATTGCCCGATTCCAGTTTGGTGTGGTCTCTGGTCCCGCCAGCAACGTGAAAACCGTGGCGGAAATGGTGGCCAAAGCCAAGACTGACCCTAACTCTGCCAGCTACGGCACGCCGGGCGCAGGCACCCTGCCCCACTTCATGGGCGTGTTGATGGAGCAATCGGCGGGCATCAACCTCAACCACATCCCTTTTCAGGGCGGCGCGCCTGCCAACACCGCTTTGCTCGGTGGCCACATTGGCTACAAATTTGACGTGGTGTCTGAAACCGCCGAAATGCACCGGGCAGGCAAAGTCCGCATCATCGCCGTGACAGGCACCCAGCGCGACCCGCAAGTGCCTGAAGTGCCCACCCTCAGGGAGTCGGGCGTCAACATGGACGCCACCGCCTGGTTTGCGATGTACGGCCCAGCGGGCCTCAGGGGTGAAACCCTGGCCCGATTGGAAAAAGCCATGATGAAAATCGCGCGCGATCCCGCCACGAGAGACAAGATGGTCAAACTCGGCTACGAGGTCATTGGCTCCAACTCCAGCGATTTGGCAGCTGCACAGCGCGCAGACTTGGCTCGCTGGGAAAAACCCATCAAAGCCACAGGCGTGCAATTGGACTGAACACATGACAACCACGCGCACCCCACGCCCCAACATCATTTTCATCGTGGCCGATGACCTCGGCTTTGCAGACCTGGGCTGCTACGGCGGTCGCGACGCACAGCTCGGCAAGGTCTCACCTGTGCTCGACCAGCTCGCTGCAGCAGGTCTCAAATTCACTCAGGGCTATGCCAACTCGCCCGTGTGCTCGCCCACCCGCTTTGCGCTCATGACTGCGCGCTACCAGTATCGGCTGCGCGGCGCGGCCGAAGAGCCCATCAACAGCAAGAGCAAGGGCAGCAACGTGCTGGGCCTGCCGCCCGAGCACCCCACGCTGCCGTCCTTGCTCAAGGCCAGCGGCTACCGCACGGCGCTGATCGGCAAATGGCATTTGGGTTACCCGCCGCACTTCAGCCCCATCCAGTCTGGCTACGAAGAATTTTTTGGTCCCATGTCGGGCGGGGTGGACTACTTCACCCACGCCAGCAACAACGGCACGCACGACCTGTACACCAACGAAGAAGAAAAGCACGAAGACGGCTACCTGACCGACTTGATCTCGCACAAGGCGGTGGACTTTGTCGAGCGCATGGCCCCTGGCGCTGCGCAAGGCACGCCTTTCTTTTTGAGCCTGCACTACACCGCGCCACACTGGCCCTGGGAAACACGAGAAGACCACGCCCTGGCCCAAGAGGTCAAAGACAACCTGTTCCACCTGCACGGCGGCAACATCCACACCTACCACCGCATGATCCACCACATGGACGAAGGCATTGGGTGGGTGGTCGATGCACTGAAAAAAACCGGCCAACTCGACAACACCCTGATCGTCTTCACCAGCGACAACGGCGGCGAACGTTTCAGCGACAACTGGCCTTTGGTGGGCGGCAAGATGGACCTGACCGAAGGCGGCATCCGCGTGCCTTGGATCGCGCACTGGCCCGCTGTGATTGCGCCGGGCGGCACCTCCACCCAGCACTGCATGACCATGGACTGGTCGGCCACCATGGTCGAGCTGGCAGGCGCCAAGGCCCATGACGACTTGCCCTTTGACGGCGTGTCACTCGCGCCCGTGCTGCGCGACGCAAAGCACCAATTCGAGCGGCCGCTTTACTGGCGCATGAACCACCGGGGCCAGCGCGCCTTGCGCATGGGCGACTACAAATACCTGCGGGTGGACGGACACGACTACCTGTTCAACATCCCCGCCGACGAACGCGAGCGCGCCAACCTGGCCCAGCGCCAACCCGAGCGCCTGCAAGCCATGCGCGCTGCTTGGGAAGCCTGGAACGCCACCGTGCCCGCCATTCCTGAAGACGCCACCGTCAGCTTGGGCTACTCGGTCAAGGACATGCCTCAGCGCTGAACCCAGCGCTGATGGCCCTGGCGGCTAAGATCGGCCATGCCCGACATGCAACGTTTTTCAACATTTCGACACTGGCCTCGCCTGACAGCACCGCTGGCCCGCACCGAGGTGCTGGCGGGCTTGACGGTGGCACTGGTCATGGTTCCGCAGGCAGTGGCCTATGCGGGCTTGGCAGGCATGCCTCTGATCACTGGGCTTTACGCTTGCCTGATTCCGGCGCTGCTGGCCGTGCTGTTTGGCAGCGCCAACCGCCTGTCAGTCGGCCCTGCGGCCCTGACCTGCGTGCTGATCGCCGCATCTCTCACGGGCATGGCCGAACCCGGCTCGCCCGAGTGGGTGGCGCTGGCAGTTTGGTTGTCGTTGCTGTCGGGTGCCATTCAGCTGCTGTTGGGTCTGGGCAGCTACGGCTGGCTGATCAACCTGGTCAGCGCCCCAGTGATGATGGGTTTCACCCAAGCCGCGTCTTTGCTCATCATGGCCTCGCAGGTCCCCGGACTGCTGGGCGTCAAAGCTTGGAGCTGGGATGTGCAGACCTGGCCCGTGTGGCTCAGCGGCTGGCCTGCGTGGTTTGGGCTGGGCAGCCTGGCCGTGCTCTTGCTGCTGCGCCACTTCAAGCCCCGATGGCCTGGCATCATGATCGTCATGGGCTTGGCCTCGGCCATCGCCTATGTCACCGATTACCAAAACCACGGCGCGGTAGTCGGCCTGTTGCCCTCAGGCCTGCCCGACTTTTACTGGCCTGCGTGGCCCGGCCTGGAGGTGATCAACCAGCTGTGGTTGCCCGCCATGGTGATCGCGCTGGTGAGCTTTCTGGAAACAGCATCGAGCGCCCGCATCGAATGCCGGCGCGACGGCAAACGTTGGGACGACAGCACCGAACTTTTCAGCCAGGGGCTGGCCAAACTGGCCTCGGCGTTTTCAGGCAGTTTTGCCACCAGCACCTCGTTTTCCCGCTCGGCCCTCATGCTCTATGCTGGTGCGCGATCGGGCTGGGCGGTGGTGGCTTCGGTGGGCTTTGTGTTGCTGGCTTTGCTCTTGCTCATGCCTGCTCTGCAGTTCGTGCCGCGTTCGGTCATGTCGGCGGCCGTGATCGTGGCCGTGCTCAATTTGTTCCAGCCCCGCCAGTTTTTTAACCTCTGGCGTGTCGGCCGCATCGAGACCATGACAGCGGGCATCACTTTTGCCATGACCCTGCTCACGGCGCCACGCATTTACTGGGGCGTGATGACCGGGGTGCTGGTGGGCCTGAGCCACTTTTTGCACACCCGTCTGCACCCACGCATCATCGAAGTGGGCCTGCACCCAGACGGCAGCCTGCGTGACCGGCATCTTTGGAAACTGCCGCCCTTGGCTCCCCAGCTGTACGCATTGCGCATGGACGCCGAGCTGGACTTTGCCGCCGCCAGTGACTTTGACCGCGCCATCACCGACCACTTGGCCCAGCACCCGGATGTGAAACATGTGGCCCTTTTTGCACAACCCATCAACCGCATCGACGTGACCGGTGTGGAAACCTTTGGCCAGTTGCACCGCCAACTGGCAAGCCGAGGCATCACGCTGCACATCAGTGGGATCAAGCTGCCGGTCGAAACCACCTTGCGCAGAGCCGGCGAGCTGGTCGAGGGACAGCACCTCAAGCTTTACCGCACCGATGCCGAAGCCCTGCAGGCACTCAAAGAGTTGGATCCGCTCCCAGCCGACATCGCCGCAGCCGCCATTTGATTCCGCCCGCTGAACATTGCGTTAGACCAGCGCTTTTTCAAACTCCGACAAACGCTTGTAAATCGAGCGCAGCTCGGTGATGTCGGTCCAGCGCTCGATGAGGTAAGAAAAAGAGTCGTTCACTTTGTTGAAGGCATTGCTCACCTGCTGGATGACCCCCAAAGTGATCAAGCCCGTGAACAGCGATGGCCCCATCAAAAGGAAAGGAAAGATCACCATCACCTGGCTGTACAAATTACTCCACAGGTGAAAGTAAGCATAGTGGTTGAACAGCCGGAAATTGTTCAGCCGCACCCCCATGAACAACTCCATCACCGTGGGCAAATCCATGCGGCTGCGCTCATCCTCGGCGAACACCAAATCCTTGCGCAAAGCAGCCTCGGTTTTCTGGTTGTTGTACTCCAGCCCCGGCAAACGGATGCCCACAAACCACGAAATGACTGTGCCGCCCAGGGCCGTGACCAGCGCCACCCAAAACAGCGAGCCCTCAAACTGCAACCAGGCAATGGCCATGCCTGCGGACAAAGCCCACAAAATCGGAATAAAGGACACCAGCGTGAGCAGCGCACGCACCAACCCCAGGCCCAGGTTTTCGGTCTGGCGGGCAAAACGCATGCAATCTTCTTGAATGCGCTGCGAAGCGCCCTCTACCGTGGCATCAGTGCCCTTCCAGCGTGGCAGGTAGGCCTCGGTCAAAGCCTGACGCCAACGAAAAGCGAAGTGAGAAGCCAGATACGTCTCGAGGCTGCGCAGCAACATGAACGGAAACGCAATCCACGCAAACTGCAACATGAAACCCCAGAACTTCTCCAGCCCTCCGGCTTGTTCGGGCTTTTGCAACAGGTCATAAAACTCGCCGTACCAAGCGTTCAACTTGACGGTCTGCTGCACGGTGATGAACACCAGCGCCACCAGCACGAACAGACCACCCCAGGCCCACAAGGCCCAGCGGCGTGAAAGAAAGAAACTGCGGAACATGGGGTCTACTTATTCAAGGGTTGACGCTGTCCACCGTCTCGGTCTTGAAGTCGGCAGGCAGCACCACTTCGAGCAACTCCAGATCCTCGCTGTGCCCCAGTTCGCGGTGGCGAATGCCTGGCGGCTGGTGCACACAGGAGCCCGCTTCCAGCCGAACCGGACCCTGCCCCTCGTACTCAAACTCGATCCAACCCTTGAGCACATAGACCAGCTGGAACTCGGTGTGGTGCAAATGCGGCTGGCTGGAAAATTCATGCCCATCTGCAGCACGAATCACACTGGCCGTGACACGGCCCTGGGTGGCCTCCTTGAGCCCCAAATCACGGTACTCAAAAAACGAGCGCAGACCCCGCTCGAACTGCGCATCTTTGGCGTGCGTCACCACAAAACCTTGCGTTGTCATCTGCATCTCCTGAATGGGTCGCCACCCGCATGGGAGGGTGATGGGCTATCGTAACGGCTTGTACCGTAGCGGCCTGTCTGCAGGTGGACTCAGACCCTGGGTTGCACACCATAGGCGCGCATGGCCGCCTGGATTTGCGACGCCTCGGTGGTTTCATCCGGATAGAAACGGTAGCTGGGTGCCACGATGGGCGCCACCGATGTGACACGAATGACCAGCACGCTGTGGATGACAAAGCGTTGACCCACCATGGAGAGCAATGGCGCTGCCCAAGCAGAGAATTCTGGGTCGGCTGCACGCACCTCGCGCGCCGTGCCCACCAGCTTGAAGCCCTTTTGCACGAAAACATCCACAAAGCTCAAGCACACCTGCGGCTGCTGCGCGATGTTACGGACCGACTGGGGTGATGCAATGTTCGCCACCACCACATGTGCATCGTCTGCAATGGCCCAAACCTCTTTGGGCGAGACATTGGGCTGGCCCTCGGCATCCACCGTGGCCAGCCAGCACAAGACACTGCGGCTTGCCGCTTCTTGGACGGGTTTATTCAAAAGGGTCAACGGCACTCTCGGTCAAATCAAGGCTCTTTGCATCTGGATTTCAGTCACCCTCCAGATCAGGCCCCATCGTATACCCTGATACATTATTTGAATTACAAAGGCAACATTTTCATCTGCAGTTATCTCACCCAAGGCACTTTATGGAATTTCCGAGGGTTGACTTCAAAATTTTCGTTACTACAATAAATGAACCGAAATGCACATACTTTGGGACCCCGAAAAACGGCAAACCAATTTGGACAAGCACGGTTTGGACTTCATTGATGCCGTGATGGTGCTGGACAGCAAGTATCGACTGGACGTGAAGAGTGTTCGAAACCTAGAACTGCGCACCCAAGCATTTGCCTATGTGTTCGATGTGCTGGCGGTGCTGACGGTGGTGTATGTCTCGCGACAAAGCGCGATGCGGATCATCAGCTTCAGACCCGCCAGTGAAGATGAAAGGACCGCTTACCATGACTGGCTCAAAAACGACTTCGATGACGCTTGATGAATTGCGCACAGCCTCGGCCCAAGGCAAAAGCAAAACGCAGAAAAACCGAACCCAGGCCTCTGCGCCCTATGTATGGGACGGCGAGGATGAAGATGGTCGACCGCTGACGCGTGAAGAAATGCAGGCGGGCATCGAGACCTACCGACGCCAGAGGGGACGCCCCACCGGCAGCGACAAGGAATCCACCACCATCCGGATAGATCGCGATGTGCTGGCCGCCTTCCGCGCAGGCGGCCCTGGCTGGCAAACCCGCATGAACACCGCGCTGCGTGATTGGCTCAAGACGCAATCACCTGTTTGAGACTCAGACCTTCTAAACCCGTTTTCCGCTTGTTGACGCCAACCGGACACTGTCCCCCAGTTGTTCGGTATTGGACCTGCGTCAACAGGTAACGATCCACCCCTCCAACGAATCAAACGGCGGCAAGCCATATTGCGGGTGCCCAGACTCGTGCTGCTGCTGCGCCCAAGCGGCCTGCATCAGGCACAGGGTAGCGTCCAGCGCGTCGCCGCTCGCGTCGTCGGCCAAGCGCCCCAGCAGCGCATTGCTGGCCACCAGGCGCAGGCCCAGGCGGGTTTGGCCACGCTCCAATGCACTGAGCAATTCGCGCCGGGCCAGCAGGCGCTCGGGGGTTTGTTTGGCCTTGTCGTCGCTTTTGTAGCTGGTGTTGCCCAGCACCTCGCGCGCCAGCAGGCCGGGGTAGGCCTCCAGCGCCACGCGGCGCACATCGCCAGCGCACAGGCCTGGCAAGTGCACACCCGCCTGGCGCAACAGCGGCACGCCCGCGTGCAGCATGTAGGCCACGGGTGGGTTGACCCACTTCATCGAGGGGCTGGAGCCTGCGGGCCGGTCGGCGGCGCGGTGCGCGAACTTGCCGCCCACCGGACGGGCGTTGCAAAACGCAGCAAACTGCTCGCGAATCTGGGCACGATCCAGTGCGCCGTAATGGTCCATGCAGGCGGCCCAGTCGGTGGGCCAGCCCAAGGTCTCGACCAGCTCACGCGGAAGGCCAAAGGGCAAATCGAAACCGCCCACCCAGTCGGCAGGCTGCTCCAGCCAAGTGCCAAACGCAGTCAGGGTCTCAAAGGTGTGCAGGGCCTGCAGTTGGACCCGGCCCTGACGCGCCTGGCCCAGCGCCAGCACGATGGGCTTGCGTTTGGAGGGGCTGCTGGAGAAGTCGCAGCCGATGAGCTGCATGCGTTCAGGCGCGGCCGATGATGGACGCGGTGGCCATCAGCTCTTCGAGCAGGGCCAGCGAGACTTTGCCCGAAACGTTGTACGGGTCCAGCTCGGCCCGTTCAGAGTACTTGAGCAGGATGTTGGTGTTGACGCGCGATGCGTCCACCTGGCCCATGGTCCAGCCGCCAAAACGGCGCTCTGAGATTTCTTCGTAATGCAACAACACCACGTCTTTGTGGCGCGCATCTTTTTGGATGTGGCCATACAGTTCGCTCACCGCGCTGCGTCCACCTTCGATGGCTTGCAAAAAGATACCGCCGCCATAGCAAAGGATGCCGGTGATGCCGGTGCTGGGGTTGAACTGGCGCGAGCGGGCCAAAATGGCTTCGATGGTTTCAGGGCGGTCATCCACCACACGGCTGGCGTAAAGCAGGCGTACCAACATGGTCAATCCTTTTTGGGAATCAATGACAAAAATTCGCGGCGCAGGTTCGGGTCTT
>CANGZO010000058.1 GCA_947458305.1 Comamonadaceae bacterium | reverse complement strand
GCCTTGTGAGGCGCGGTCAAGGTGAAAGGAATACCGGCCTTGGTGATGACGCGGTTCCAACGGTCAATGCCGCCTTTGGAATCGGTGATGTAGTCGTCGCGCAGCACTTCGTTCAAAGCGTTGAGCATCGGCACTTCTTTTTCGACCAACTTGCCGTCTTCGACCGACAAGATCTTGTAGCTGTTGCCCTTCAAGATGTGGTCATCACCACGCTTGCCTTCTTCGTAACGGCCCTTGAGGCCCGAGCTGTAGAAGGTGGCCGCGTTGGACGATTCGTCTGCACCGAACAAATCGATGGTCACGGAGAAGTGGAAGTTGATGTAGCGCTGGATGGTCGGCAGGTCGATCACGCCGGCTGCACGCAGTTTGCCCACGTCGTCGGTTTTGAGCTGGTTCATCACGTCCACCGTGCGCTGGATGGTGCGGCTCACGCCAGACTCGCCCACGAACATGTGGTGCGCTTCTTCGGTCAGCATGAACTTGGTGGTGCGGGCCAATGGGTCAAAAGCCGACTCGGCCAAAGCGCACAACTGGAACTTGCCGTCGCGGTCGGTGAAGTAGGTGAACATGAAGAACGACAACCAGTCAGGCGTCTTCTCGTTGAACGCTTGCAAGATGCGGGGATTGTCTTCGTTGCCGCTGTTGCGCTGGAGCAAAGCATCGGCTTCTTCGCGGCCATCCTTACCGAAATATTTGTGCAGCAAATACACCATGGCCCACAGGTGGCGGCCTTCTTCCACGTTGATCTGGAACAAGTTGCGCAGGTCGTACATGCTGGGCGCGGTCAGGCCCAGGTGACGTTGCTGCTCGACCGACGCTGGCTCGGTGTCGCCTTGCGTGACGATGATGCGGCGCAGGTTGGCGCGGTGTTCGCCAGGCACGTCTTGCCAGGCTTTCTCGCCGATGTGGTCGCCGAAGTGGATCTTGCGGTCTTGCTCGCCGGGGTTCATGAACACGCCCCAACGGTAGTCGCGCATCTTGACGTGGCCAAACTGGGCCCAGCCTTGCGGGTCCACACTCACGGCGGTGCGCAGGTACACGTCCATGTCGGTCGAGCCTTCGGGGCCCATGTCGTCCCACCAGTTGATGAAGTTGGGCTGCCACTGCTCGAGTGCGCGCTGCAAGGTGCGGTCTTCGCTCAGATTGACGTTGTTGGGGATTTTTTCGCTGTAGTTGATACCGGACATGAGAGTCTCCAGAAATGAAAAAGCAACGGTGGGGTCAAATTTCGGTTGCAGAACGGACCACCGGGCACCGCACTGCACAACGCAAAAACATCAAACGCGGTTCAGATCGAACTGGACTTTTTCGCCTTTGCCATAGACCTTCAGGGCGCCTTTTTCGCCCACGGCGTTGGGGCGTTGGAAGATCCAGTTTTGCCAGGCGGTCAGGCGACCAAAAATGCGGGTGGCCATGTTCTCTTTCTGTGCAAAACGCAGGTTGGCCTCCAGACCGGTCAGCGCATCAGGCGACATGGACGAACGCTCTTCCAGAGCCAGGCGAATTTCGTCAGCCCAGTCGATGTCGTCAGGTGCAGCGGTCACCAGGCCCAAAGCCAGTGCTGCATCGGCATCCAGCGCTTGGCCGATGGCGCCGCGGGCGGCGTCCATGGCGGGTACTTCTTCGTAAAAGCGGCGCTGCAGACGTGTCTGGTCGTTGACCATGGGGAAGAAACCGAAGTTCATTTCGCTCAGTTGCAGCTTGGGCGCTTTGTCAGCGTCGTCAGGCAGCGCCAGCATGTAAGCGCGGTCGGCGCAGAACGCCAGTTCGGCCAGGGTGCCCGCAAAGCAGGTGCCTTCTTCGATCAGGGCAAACAGGCTGCGGGAAGACACGTCGAGGCGAGCCAGCGTGCGGCGCAGGTGGCCAATGGTCTCGCGCACCAGCCAGTGGTCTTTGTGGGCCAGCAAAGTGGCGTCAGACGCCAGCACGGCAGCAGCGTCGCCCGCTGTTTTGAGCACCCAAGTGCCGATGTCGAGTTCGTTGGTGCGCATGTGCAGGATGGCGTCGTCGAGTTCGCGCACCATCTGCAGGGGCCACCAGTTCACACCTGCGGCTTCGATGCCGGCGGTGTCGGTGGGCTGAGCCGTGGCAGGGGCCTTGACGGTGAAGGTGGCGATGCGTTTGGCGCGGTCGATGTCCACCGTGACGTTGGTGTAAGTCAGGGCATCGGCTGCGATGGTGCGGTTCAGGGGGGTCAATTCCACGCCTTGGACGCCAGCGGTGCGGATGCTGCCGGCAGCCAGCTTTTTGGCACGGGTTTGCACGGCTTCTTTGAACACGGCAGGCTTGGCGATCGCGTCCACCAGGCGCCAGTCCACGGCTTTTTGTCCACGCACGCCTTCGACGCTGGTGCAGAAGATGTCGGCCAAGTCGTGGCGCACATGGCGCTTGTCGGTCACGCGGGTCAGGCCACCGGTGCCGGGCAACACGCCGAGCAAGGGCACTTCGGGCAGCGAGACAGCACTGGAGCGGTCATCCACCAGCACGATTTCATCGCAGGCCAGGGCCAGCTCATAGCCGCCGCCAGCGCAAGCGCCGTTCAGGGCAGCGACAAATTTCAGGCCGTCGTGCTTGCTGGAGTCTTCGATGCCGTTACGGGTTTCGTTGGTGAACTTGCAGAAGTTGACTTTCCAGCCGTGGGTCGACACGCCCAGCATGAAGATGTTGGCGCCGGAGCAAAACACACGGTCCTTCAAGCTGGTCACCACCACGGAACGCACTTCGGGGTGCTCAAAGCGGATGCGCTGCAGCGCGTCGTGCAATTCGATGTCCACGCCCAGGTCGTAGCTGTTGAGCTTGAGCTTGTAGCCAGGGCGGATGCCGGCGTCTTCGTTGATGTTGATCGACAAGGTCGCGATCTCGCCATCAAAGGCCAGCTGGATGTGTTTGTATTGGGAAGGGTTGGTTTGGTAATCAACCTGGAAAGCTTGGGTCATTGGGGTGTCTCCGTTGAAAAAGGTGGATCTTGATTTCGGTCAAAAATGCATTTCACTGCATGTTACACGAATTTTATTGCCACTCTCTTCTGCTTGCAATATGCATTTTAATGCATTCACTAAGTATTTACCCTATGAATCATGGCGTGTTCGACAAATGCTGGCGAACAGAAGACCTCAAGGCCGCAAAGGCCTGGTCTTCGCTGCGCCCACTGGTGTTGATGGCCATGTCCGCCTTGGAATAGAAGGCCGATCGGCCTTCCAGAATGCGCTTGAGGTCTTCCATGGCTTCGCGGCTGCCCGCCATGGGGCGCATGTCACCTTGCGCGGCCACACGGCCCATGTGGTCGGCGGCGTCGGCCTGCAGCCACACGGTGGTGCAGTGCGAGAGCAACAAGTTGAAGTTGGCCGAATCGGACACCAGTCCGCCCGGTGTGGCAATCACCACTTCGGGGTAAATCTGGATCGCCTCCTCCAAGGCCCGGCGCTCGTAACGGCGGTAAGCGTTGGCGCCATACAGGTTGTGGATCTCGCTGATCTGGCAACCGGCAAACTGCTCAATCTCACGGCTGAGCTCAATGAATGGAAAACCCAGATCGTCGGCCAGGCGCTGGCCCAGTGCGGTCTTGCCCGCGCCGCGCAAACCGATCAGGGCGATGCGGTTCTTGCGTTCTTGCGCATTGCCGCCTTCGCCAAACATCTCGCCCAACTGCACCCGGGCACGGCGCAAATCGGCTTCGCTGCGCTTTCCCAACAACTCGCGGATCAGCAGCCACTCGGGCGAGGTGGTGGTCACGTCACCCAGCAACTCGGCCAGCGAACACTGCAGCGCCTGCGCCACTTGCAACAGCACCAAGACCGACACGTTGCCCGTGCCGTATTCCAGATTGGCCAAATGCCGCTCGGACACGTCGGCGGCCAGCGCCACAGCGCGGCGTGTCATGCCCTTGCGTGAGCGCAGCGTGCGCACGCGCTCGCCCAGCGATTCCAAAAACGGGCTGCGCTTGCTGTCTGCCTCTGACGCGTTTGTCTCCACCTGCATTGATTCTTCTTGTGCTGCCATGCTCAACTTTCATCCAAAAACTAGGGAAAACCCTTTAATTTCAACAAACCCAAAACATGCACTTTATTGCATACTCACAAACACGCAAAATAATGCATCAACCCGTGTTTATACCGCCAACTGAACCCTTGGAACAGTTTTTTGTGGCATGACACGGCATGTCAACACCCACACAGCGCCTCAGGGCACACCCGAAAAGAACCCTCACATGACCACCGCTTTGATCCCCAACTTTTTCGCAGGCCGCTGGCAAACCGGCACCGGCGCAGGCACCCCCCTGTTTGACCCGGTGCTGGGCACCGAACTGGCCCGTGTGTCGAGCAGTGGCATCGACCTGGCCGAAGGTTTTGCCTTTGCCCGCGAGCAAGGCGGCGCGGCCCTGCGCGCCCTGAGCTATGGCCAGCGCGCAGCCCTGCTGACCAAAATCACCGAAGTTCTGCAAGCCCACCGCGATGCTTACGATGAGATCGCCACCGCCAACAGCGGCACTGTGGCCAAGGACTCGGGCGTGGACATCGACGGTGCCATCTTCACCCTGGGCTACTACGCCAAACAGGGCGCCGCTTTGGGCGACGCCAAGCTGCTGCTCGACGGCCAGCGCATCCGCATGGCCAAGGACCCGGCCTTCCAGACCCAGCACATCCAGGTGCCCACACGCGGCGTGGCGTTGTTCATCAATGCCTTCAACTTCCCCAGCTGGGGCCTGTGGGAAAAGGCCGCCCCGGCCTTGCTGTCGGGCGTGCCCGTCATCATCAAGCCCGCCACCGCCACCGCCTGGCTGACTCAGCGCATGGTCAAAGACGTGGTCGATGCGGGCGTGCTGCCTGTGGGCGCGCTGTCGGTCATCTGCGGCTCGTCGGCAGGCCTCATGGACCAGCTGCAAGCCTTTGACGTGGTGAGCTTCACCGGCTCGGCCGAGACCGGCCAAATCATCCGCAGCCACCGCGCCGTGACCGAATTGTCGGTGCGCTGCAACATCGAAGCCGACAGCCTCAATTCCGCCCTGCTCTCGCCCGCTGCCACCGCAGACAGCGAAGCCTTCAAGCTGCTGGTGGCCGAAGTCGCCCGCGAGATGACCGTCAAATCGGGCCAGAAGTGCACGGCGATTCGCCGCGTTTTTGTGCCACGCGCCTTGTACCCAGTCGCAGCACAAGCCATTGCCGCACGTCTGGCCAAAACCACGGTGGGCAACCCGCGCAATGAAACCGTGCGCATGGGCGCGCTGGTGAGCCAAGAGCAAAAAGCCAGCGTGCTGGCGGGCCTAGCCCAACTCAAAACCGAAGCCACTGTGCTGTTTGACGGCAGTGCCGCTGGTCTGGTGGACGCCGATGCATCGAGCGCTTGCGTGGCCCCGGTATTGCTGGGCACAGAGACCCCCATGACGGCCCAAGTGCTGCACGCGGTCGAGGTGTTCGGCCCCGTGTCCACCCTGATGCCTTACGACAGCATCGACGAGGCCTACGCCATGATCCGCCGAGGCGAAGGCTCGCCGGTGTGCTCGGTGTACAGCGAAGACCCGGCCTTCACCGCACAAGCCTCGGTCGAGCTGGCCAGCAGCCACGGCCGCGTGCACGCGATTTCGCCCGATGTGGCAGCCCTGCACAGCGGTCACGGCAACGTGATGCCCATGAGCCTGCACGGCGGACCCGGGCGCGCCGGAGGTGGCGAAGAGTTGGGGGGCCTCAGGGCGCTCAACTTCTACCACCGCCGCACAGCCGTGCAAGGCAGCTCGCTGGCACTGGACCAGCTGGCCGCGCAAGGCACCGCCGTGTCCTTGTAAACCCCCTTCACAAGCCACCCACATTCCAACAACATCAGAGACACCCGAGGAGACCCACATGACACGCCCCGTGACCGCCCCCAGCACCGACTTCAACTTTGCCCAACACCTGATCGCCAAAAACGCCGGGCGCGCGGCCAAAACCGCCTTGATCGACGATGTGGGCTCTTTGACCTATGGCGAGCTGACCGAACAGATCCGCCGTTTTGCAGGCGGCCTGCAGGCCATGGGCATCCGGCGCGAAGAGCGCGTGCTCTTGCTCATGCAAGACAGCAGCGACTGGGTGGTGGCCTTTTTGGGATCGCTCTATGCGGGCGTGGTGCCAGTGGCCGTGAATACCTTGCTCACCGCCGAAGACTACGCCTTCATGCTGGGCAACAGCCGGGCGCAAGCGGCGCTGGTGTCGGGGGCCTTGCTGCCCACGCTGCAAACAGCCATGGACCTCGCGAAAACCGAAGTGCGGCAGGTGGTGATCTCGCGCCCTGCTGCCGCATTGACACAGGGCCAATTCAACATGGCCGACTTGGTGGCACAGAACAACCCGGTGCTGCCCGCCCAGACCCTGGCCGATGAACCCGCCTTCTGGCTGTATTCGTCCGGCTCCACCGGCAAACCCAAAGGCACCGTGCACAGCCAGGGCAACCTGTACTGGACTGCCGAGCTTTACGGCCAAGGCGTGCTGAACCTGCAAGAAAGTGACACCGTGTTTTCAGCCGCCAAGCTGTTCTTTGCCTACGGCTTGGGCAACGCGCTCACTTTCCCGCTGAGTGTGGGGGCCACGGTGGTGCTGATGGCCGAGCGTCCCACACCGCAAGCCACCTTCAAACGGCTGGTTCAGCATCAGCCCACCGTGTTTTACGGCGCACCCACCGGCTACGGCGGCATGCTGGCCAACCCCGAACTGCCCGCCAAAAGCCAGGTCGCCCTGCGCCTGTGCTCGTCGGCCGGTGAAGCCTTGCCGCGCGACATCGCCGAGCGCTGGTCCGCACACTTTGGCTGCGACATCATCGACGGCATTGGCTCCACCGAAATGCTGCATGTCTTCTTGTCCAACCGCCCGGGCGACGTGCGTTACGGCACCACCGGCAAACCGGTGCCCGGCTACGAAGTGCAGCTGCGCAACGAAGACGGCAGTGTGGTCACTGGCCACGACGAGATTGGCGACCTCTACATCCAAGGCCCCAGCAGCGCGCTGATGTATTGGAATAACCGAGAAAAAACCCGCGACACCTTTCAAGGCGTGTGGACCAAGAGCGGCGACAAGTACACGCGTGACGCCGACGGCTACTACACCTACGCCGGGCGCAACGACGACATGCTCAAGGTCAGCGGCATCTATGTCTCGCCTTTTGAGGTGGAGTCCACCCTGGTGGAACACCCTGCCATTTTGGAGGCGGCGGTGATTGGCAAAGAAGACACCGACGGCCTGACCAAGACCAAAGCCTTCATCGTGCTCAAAGCCGGTCAGAGCCTCACACAAGATGAAGTCAAAGCTTTCGTCAAGGAACGCCTGGCCCCTTACAAGTACCCGCGTTTCATCGACTTTGTGGCCGAGTTGCCCAAGACCGCCACGGGCAAAATTCAACGGTTTCGGCTGCGAGACCTGGAAAAAAGCTTGGGCTCACACCCATCCTGAACGACAGCCCTCATGCGGGCGAATCACAAATCCTCTGCCTGTCCCCGCATCACACGCTCAATTTCTTTTTCCAAAGCGTGTTGCGACATCGGCTTGGAGACATAGCCGTCCGCGCCTTCGGCCATGAACCGCTCTTTGTCACCGGTCATGGCGTGCGCGGTCACCATGAGCACGGGCGTGCGCGGTCGGCCCGAAGCTTCTAGCGCTCTCAAGCGCCGCAACGCGGTGATGCCGTCCATCACGGGCATCATCACGTCCATCAAGACGACGTCAAAACGCTCTTGCGCCAGCCGGTCCAAGGCCTGTTGACCGTCATTGGCCAAAACGTAGATACAACCCATGCGCTGCAACATGATCTCCGCCAGTTTGCGGTTGATTTCATGGTCTTCCACCAACAAGACCGATAAAGTCTTTGGCCCTTGATCGTCCACGAGATCACTGCTTGGCTTGGTGGGCGCTGCAGACACCCCAACCGGGATGTCCACCAGCTGTGCTTTGCGCACAGGCAAAGTGGCGACAAAGCTGGCCCCCAAGCCGGGGCGTCCCTCGGCGGTGATGTCACCCCCCATCAACTGAACCAAGCTGCGCGTGATCGCCAAGCCCAAACCTGTGCCACCAAAGGAGCGGGTGACCGACCCATCGGCTTGCGTGAAGGGGCTGAAAAGGGCCTCTTGGCGGGCAGGATCAAAGCCTATTCCCGTGTCCACAATGCCGATGCGCAAATGGCCTTGCTGGCTGTCCAAGCCTGGCAACCATTCCGTGGTGACCGTGACAGAGCCTTTGGATGTGAATTTGATGGCATTGCCGATCAAATTCGTCAAGATCTGTCGCATGCGCACGGGGTCTAACCACAACAAGTCGGGCAAATCGACCGCAGACTGGACGATCAGATCCAGCCCTTTGCCCCGTGCCAATTGTTCCAAAGACCGGGCAGTATGGCGAACCAACTGCGCGGGGCAGACCTCCAACAACTCCAGCTCCAAGGCTTTCGCTTCTATTTTTGAAAAATCCAAAATCTCATTGATGATTTGCAACAAGTGATTGGACGAATCACGGGCGAGCACCAAGTACTCCTTTTGCTGATTCGGGTCCGTGGTGTCCAGCGCCAGCTCGGTCATGCCGACAATGCCGTTCATGGGTGTCCGAATTTCATGGCTCATGTTGGCCAAAAACTCACCCCGCATGCGGTTGGCTTGCTCGGCTTTTTCTTTGGCCTCCACCAGCAAATCCTGAGCGCTTTGGATGGCGGTGAAATCCTGCATCACGCCAATGAAAAAATGTTCTTGGTCTAAACGAGTTTCACTGATCGTGACCCGAACAGGAAACAAGCGCCCATCCCGCCTGCGACCGTCCAGCACACGCGGCTGGTTCATCAGCTTCTTCTCGGCGGTCTCCAAATAGTTCAGCATGGTGCGGTCGTGGTGTTGGCGGTCTGTGTCCGCCATCAGCAAGTTGACGCGCTGCCCGACCAACTCGTCCATCGGGTAACCAAAAATGAAGGCCATGGCCTCGTTGCACTGCACCATTTTTCCATCGGCATCGGTCACCACAATGCCCTCCGGCACCGATCGAAAAATGCTCTGCAGTTTGCTCTCGCTCAAGCGCAGGTTTTTTTCAACCTGTTCTCGCTCCAAGATTTCCTCGCTCAATTGCCGAATGGCCGCTTGTCTTTCTTCGGAAAGCAATCGGGATGTGAGCAGCGCAGAGCGGATCCGGCGCAAGGACAACCAAACAAGAGAAAAGCCCAGAAACAGCAAGACCAACAGAACGGCAAAAGTGCGGTTCAACACCCCGGTGCTGGCCAGTTGCCACTCCGACACCGGCAACACCACCTCCAAAGCACCCCGAACATCACCCTCGCGCCATTGTGTATGGGGTGATCCGGGATAACTGTTGTGACACGCCACACAACTGGCCAACATCCTGTCTGCCTGTGCGTAACGCAGCACCCGGGTGCCATGCATGATTTCTTCGCGCACAAAGGGTTGATCAGGGTGCTTTTTCAGGTGCTGCAATGCTTGGCTCTGAAAATCATCCAGTTGACGCTCGGCCACACGCCATGGGAAAGGCTGATCGCTGAACAAGTGCACCTGTGTTCCACCATCGACTTTGGACAGGTAATGCCCGAGGTCAATGGTCAAACTGGCGGGCAATGGCAAAGCGTTGTCACGCAGCTTGTAGTCATGGGTGATGTCCACCCCGGCCTTGACGGCCCTAGGCACCAGCTCCTGCGTGTAAAAGTTGCGGAACTGTGTGACCGAGACTGCATGGGTTTGCGCACTCTCTGCGGCATATTGTTTGACCATGGCCTCGCTGGACTGGTAGGTGTAGAGCACCACCCAAAGACCTACGACGGTCAACAAACCGCCCAACCACTCCATGGGCCAGCGCCACAAAACCCGCCGGACTCCGGCGACAAGCCGATGGAAAGCATTCACTTTGTACTCCGTTATACAAAGCAAATGATAACAATGAATACCTATTGTCTAAATCAAAGAACGACCTTTGAAGAAGGCAGTTGCACCGGCCCCCAAGGGCCAGCCCGCGGATCAGGTGTCCTTGCTGACCTTGATGGTCGGGAACTTGCTGGAGAAGTCCTTGGCCTTGGCCGCGATCTTGACGGCGACCTGGCGGGCCACGGCCTTGTAGATCTGGGCCACTTCGCCATCGGGGTCGTACACCACGGTGGGCTTGCCACTGTCGGCCTGCAGGCGGATCTGCATGTCCAGCGGCAACGCGCCCAGGTAGTCCATGCCGTATTCCGCCGCCATTTTCTTGCCGCCATCAGCGCCAAAGATGTGCTCGACATGGCCGCAGTTGGTGCACACGTGCACCGCCATGTTCTCGACCAGGCCCAAAATCGGTACGCCGACTTTTTCGAACATCTTCACGCCTTTTTTGGCGTCCAAGAGGGCAATGTCTTGCGGGGTGGTCACGATCACCGCACCCGTCATGGGCACGCGCTGGGACAGCGTCAGCTGGATGTCACCTGTGCCGGGTGGCATGTCGACGATCAAATAATCCAGCTCTTTCCAGTTGGTCTGGCGCAGCAACTGCTCCAACGCTTGGGTGGCCATGGGGCCGCGCCAAATCATGGCTTCGTCCTGATTCACCAGGAAACCAATCGACATGACCTGCACGCCGTAGTTCTCCATGGGCTCCATGGTCTGGCCGTCCTCGCTCTCGGGGCGGCCTTCGATGCCCATCATCATGGGTTGGCTGGGGCCGTAAATGTCGGCGTCCAGCAGGCCCACCTTGGCACCCTCAGCGGCCAGCGCCAGCGCCAGGTTGACGGCGGTGGTGCTCTTGCCCACGCCGCCCTTGCCCGAGGCCACAGCCACGATGTTTTTAACCTGCGGCAGCAGGGCCACACCGCGCTGGGCGGCGTGAGCGGTGATTTTGCTGGTCACATTGGCAGACACGTTGGACACGCCCGCCACCCCCTTGGCCGCAGCAATCAGCGCTTGGCGAATACCAGGAATCTGGCTTTTGGCCGGGTAACCCAGTTCCACGTCAAAAGACACATCGGCGCCTTCGACTTGCAGGTTCTTCAGGGTTTTGGTGGAAATGAAATCTTTGCCCGTGTTGGGGTCAATGACGGTTTGCAATGCTTGCAGAAGTTGTTCGGTGGTCGCCATGGTCACTTTCTAGAATGGGCCGGAGTTTACCGACAAGCTGAGCCATACACCCTAAAATCGCCGATTCCCCTACAAGTAGCCCCACCATGTCTGCCCCCACCGCGCCCCGCCAGCTTTT
>CANGZO010000057.1 GCA_947458305.1 Comamonadaceae bacterium | reverse complement strand
CCTTCGGTCATGACGCACATCACGGCGGGCAAGCTCAAGCCGATTGCGGTCAGCTCACTCAAGCGATCGCGTTCCATGCCCGAAGTGCCCACGGTGGTCGAAAAAGGCTTCCCCCAGTTTGAAGCCGGTTCTTGGTTTGGCTTTTTTGCGCCCAAGGGCACGCCAGATGCCGTGATCAGCACGGTCAACAAAGCCGTCAATGAGATCTTGCAAGTGCCCGCCATTGAGCAGCAAATGATCGCTCAGGGCGCGGACCCCGCAGGCGGCACGCCGGCCCAGTTTGGTCAATTCGTTCAGCGTGAGCATGACAAGTGGCGTGTCATCGTGCGCGATTCGGGCGCCAAAGCCGAGTGATCCAGCGCAGCAGCCAGACCCCGCCATGAACACTTCTTTGCGCATCCTCATGTCCCGGCAGTCGATTGACCGCTTGGGGCCAGCGGTCTCGGTGGCGATGGGCGAGCGTTCTTTTGAGCTGATCGCCTTGGAAGATGCCGTGGTTGCGCAACGCACCGATGGCGATGTGGCTTTCATCTCTCGGGAGGTCACGGGCACCTCCACCAAGCACGAAATCCATCCGGCTTTGCAGCAGGTTTACACCTTGCTTCGCCAGTCGCCTGCCTTGAAGTGGGTGCACATCCATTCAGCGGGGGCGGATCGACAGATCTACCTCGACCTGCTGGCCAAGGGTGTTCAGGTCTCCACCTCATCCGGGGCCAATGCGCAGGTGGTGGCCACCGTGGCTTTGGCGGGTATCTTGGCGCTGGCCCGGCGTTTTCCGCTGCTGTGGGCTGAGCAGCAGGGCCGCCAGTGGATCCCCATGATGGGCGAGCGCATGCCGCGCGACTTGCCCGGCCAGACCGCCACGGTTGTCGGTTGGGGCCCGATCGGTCAAAAGCTGGGCAGCTTGCTGCAAGCCTTGGGGATGAATGTGGTGGCGGTGCGCCAGCAAGCGCAAACCAAGCCCCCAAACCCCTCAGACCAAAGCGTTGGAATGGTGACGTTTGAGGACTGGCAGCAGGTTTTGCCCAAAACCGATTGGTTGGTCTTGGCTTGCCCCCTGACCCCCAAAACCCGTCAATTGGTCAATGCCCAAGCCTTGGCCTTGTTGCCCAAAGGGGCGTATCTGGTCAACGTGGCGCGGGGTGAGGTGGTGGACGAACCCGCTTTGGTCTCGGCTTTGCAAAGTGGGCAGTTGGGCGGTGCTTTTTTGGATGTGTTTGCGCACGAACCCTTGCCGCAAGATTCCCCTTTGTGGGCCATGCCCCAGGTCATGGTCACACCCCACGCCGCGGGCCATTCGGATGGCAACGAACACCGCGTGGCGCAGATGTTTTTGGACAATTTGAGCCGCTGGGTTCAGGGCCAGCCTCTGCGCAATGCGGTGGCCTGACCCGTGTTGACCCCCTATTTGGCGGGACTATGTTTTCCCGGGTAGCGCAGAAGTTAATTTCTTCCCATAATCAATACCGCTGTTTTGCGCACTGCTTTTTCTATTCAAAAATTCGGAGAACATCGTATGACCCATCACCATGACCCACGCCGCCGACAACTTGGCCTTGCCGCTGTTTCGAGTTTGGCACTTGGCGCCTTTGGCACCGCACAGGCCCAAAGCGCGGCTTGGCCCACGGCCAAACCCATTCGCATGATCGTGAATTTCCCTGCGGGTGGATCGCCTGATTTGGTCGCCCGTGCCGTGTCCAACACCGTGTCTCAAGCCTTGGGCCAACAAATTGTGGTGGACAACCGCGGGGGTGCCGGTGGCATCATTGGTTCTGATTTGGCGGCCAAGAGCGCGCCCGACGGTTACACCATTTTGTGCAGCTCGGGCAGCGGCGCGTCCATCGTGCCCTACGTCACGCCCAAGATGCCTTTTGACCACGACAAGGACCTGATCCCGGTCGCAGCTGGTGCGCGTTTGCAGTTGTTTTTGGTCGTGCGCAGCGATGCGCCTTACAAGACGTATGCCGAATTCATCGCTTATGCCAAACGCAACCCCGGCAAGATGAGCTATGGCTCGCCAGGCAACGGCACCAGCCCCCACATTGCGGGTGAGATGCTGAAGTCGCAAGCGGGCATCTTCACCCTGCACATTCCTTACCGCGGTTCTGCAGCAGCGTTGCAAGACCTCTTGGGCGGCAACGTGGATTATTTGATGGACCCGGGCATTGCCTTCTCGCATGTGCGCTCGGGCCGTCTGCGTTTGTTGGCCGTCACTTCCCCCCAGCGCTTGTCCATGTTCCCCGATGCGCCCACGCTCAATGAGCTGGGTCTCAAGAACTTTGATGCCGGCACATCGCATGGTTTCTGGGCGCCTGCGGGCACGCCAGCGGCCATCGTGGACCGCCTGAACCGCGAGATCAACCGCGCCCTCATGATGCCCAGTGCTGTGGAGGCCATCAAAGGCATTGGCGCTGAACCGACGCCCATGTCACCTGCAGAGTTTGGTGCGCTCACCAAAGCCGATGCGCGCCGTTTTGCGCAGATCATCAAAGAACGCAAGATCGTTCAAGACTGAATCTGAGCCTTGCTGCCCTGGGGTGGGCCCGCTTCAAAGCTGGCCGGGAAACACCCACAGCAGCAGGGCTGTCATCACCAGGTAGCGGAAAAACTTGCCAATGGCCATGTACAGCGTGCATGGCCAAAACGGCAGTTTCAGCCAGCCGGCTACCGCGCACAAAGGGTCGCCCACACCCGGCAACCAGCTGAGCAAGCAGGCCTTAGGCCCCAACCTTTCCAACCAAACCAGTGCCCTGGCGTGACTGCTCGAATCGCGCCAACGGCTGACCGCATGCCGCGTGCCCCAGCCCATCCACCAGCTGAGCATGCCACCCAAGGTGTTGCCCGCCGTGGCCACCAAAATGGCAGGCCAAAAAAGCCCCAAGTTGAGTTTGACCAAACCAAACACCGCAGGCTCAGAGCCCATGGGCAGCAAGGTGGCCGAGACAAAAGCCACCACAAACACGGTGCTCAGACCGTGCTCGGGCAAAGCCAGCCATTGCATGATGTGGTGGAGCCAAATTTCCATGCAAGGAGTGTAGCGATGGCCCAGGTCCTTGGCTTTGTCCGGCTCGAATGTAGTGTTTAGCGGGCGTTTGGTGGGCCCTGTGCTTAACACATTTGGCCGTCAGTTGCTGAAATATTAAGCAACTACAATCGTGCCTTCTTTTTAGGCAAACCCCATTTCACAGCGTCCACCCGTCATGCAGATTGGCCCTTACCTGTTGCCGAACAACGTGTTCGTTGCCCCCATGGCAGGGGTGACGGATCGGCCGTTTCGACAGCTGTGCCGGCAGTTCGGGGCGGGGTATGCCGTGAGCGAAATGGTGACTTCGCGTCCGGACCTGTGGGCCTCGCTCAAAACCTCGCGCCGCGCCAACCACGATGGCGAGCCTGGCCCGATCGCGGTGCAAATTGCGGGCACTGAGGCGCAGATGATGGCCGACGCTGCGCGCTACAACATCGACCGTGGCGCGCAAATCATCGACATCAACATGGGCTGCCCGGCCAAAAAGGTCTGCAACAAATGGGCCGGTTCGGCCTTGATGCAAGACGAGCCGCTGGCGCTGGAGATCATCTCAGCCGTGGTCGAGGCCGCCTTGCCACACGGTGTGCCCGTCACTTTGAAGATGCGCACCGGCTGGTGCGACGCTGAAAAAAATGCCCTGAACCTGGCCCGCGCCGCTGAAAGCTCAGGCGTGCAGATGGTCACCGTGCACGGCCGCACCCGCGAGCAGGGCTACAAAGGTTTTGCCGAATACGACACCGTGGCGGCCGTCAAGGCGGCACTCAAGATTCCGGTGGTGGCCAACGGCGACATCGACTCCCCTGAAAAAGCCCGTGAGGTCCTTCGCTTCACGGGGGCCGACGCGGTCATGGTGGGACGCGCTGCGCAGGGCAGCCCTTGGATCTTCCGCGAGATCGCCCACTTCTTGGCCACAGGCGAACACCTGGCCCCGCCCTTGGTGGCCGAGGTGCGCCGCGCCTTGCTGGAGCACCTGCAAGACCACTATGGCCTGTACGGCGAATACACCGGCGTGCGCTCGGCCCGCAAACACATTGGCTGGTATGTGCGTGCACTGCCCGGCGGTGAAGCCTTCCGTGAACACATGAACACCCTCGAAACGGCGCAGCAACAGCTGGCGGCAGTGGCGCACTTTTTGGATGGCCTGGCCAGCCAGATGGACCGCTTGCCTGCTGGCCATGCGCAGCCGCTTGTGGAGACCTCCGAATGAGCGAACAACAATCCATAGAAACCTGCATCCGGGACAACCTGGACACCTACTTTCGAGATCTGGACGGCACCGAGCCGACCGGTCTGTATGACATGCTGGTCAAGCTGGTTGAAAAGCCCCTGCTCGAGGTGGTGATGACCCAGTCGGGCCAGAACCAGTCGCGCGCCGCCGAATGGCTGGGCCTGAACCGCAACACCTTGCGCAAGAAATTGCTCGAACACGATTTATTGAAATAAAAGTTGAAGAAAGTCCCCATGAGAGCCCTGATTTCCGTCTCTGACAAAACCGGCATTGTCGACCTGGCCAAAGAACTGCACGCCTTGGGCGTGGGCCTGATCTCCACCGGCGGCACCGCCAAGCTCTTGGCCGACCAAGGCCTGCCTGTGACCGAGGTGGCCGAGGTCACCGGTTTCCCGGAAATGCTGGACGGCCGTGTCAAGACACTGCACCCCAAAGTGCATGGCGGTTTGCTGGCGCGCCGCGACACGCCCGAGCACATGGCGGCTTTGCAAGCGCACAACATTGACACGATTGATTTGTTGATCGTCAACCTCTACCCCTTTGAAGCCACCGTGGCCAAGCCCGGTTGCACGCTGGCCGACGCGATCGAGAACATCGACATCGGCGGCCCCGCCATGGTTCGCTCTGCCGCCAAGAACTGGAAAGACGTTGGCGTGGTCACCGACGCCAGCCAATACGCGGACGTGATCGCTGAGTTGAAAGCCAATGGCAAGTTGAGCGACAAACTGCGCTTTGCCTTGTCGGTGGCCGCGTTCAACCGCATCAGCCAATACGACGGCGCGATCAGCAACTATTTGTCGAGCGTGAACTTTGAAGCAGAAAAACTGAGCGAAGACTACGTGCCCGAGCGTGCGCAGTTCTCAGGCCAATTCAATGAGCAATACGTCAAGGTGCAAGACCTGCGCTACGGCGAGAACAGCCACCAGCAAGCCGCTTGGTACCGCGACTTGGTGCCGGCGGCCGGATCGCTGGCCACCGGCGTGCAGCTGCAAGGCAAAGAACTCAGCTACAACAACATCGCCGACGCCGACGCGGCGTGGGAGTGCGTCAAGAGCTTTGACAGCTCCGCTTGCGTCATCGTCAAACACGCCAACCCCTGCGGTGTGGCCGTGGGTGGCAACGCACTCGAGGCCTACAGCAAGGCCTTCCAAACCGACCCCACCAGCGCGTTTGGCGGCATCATCGCCTTCAACCGCCCAGTGGACAAAGCCGCTGCCGAAGCGGTGAGCAAGCAATTTGTCGAAGTGCTGATGGCCCCTGACTTCAGCGCCGAAGCGCTGGAAGTGTTCAAGAGCAAAGTGAATGTGCGCTTGATGAAGATTGCTTTGCCCGCCCACTACGGCAAAGTGCGCAATGCGCTGGAGACCAAACGCGTGGGCTCAGGCCTGTTGCTGCAAAGCGCCGATAACCACGAGTTGGCTTTGACCGACATGAAAATCGTCACTGTCAAACAACCCACCCCCGAAGAACTGCACGACCTGTTGTTCGCTTGGAAAGTGGCCAAGTTTGTCAAATCCAACGCCATCGTGTTCTGTAAAAACGGCATGACCATGGGCGTGGGCGCCGGCCAAATGAGCCGCTTGGATTCCGCGCGGATCGCCAGCATCAAGGCTGAAGCCGCCAAGCTCAGCCTGCAGGGCACCGTGGTCGCCAGCGACGCCTTCTTCCCCTTCCGCGACGGCCTCGACGTGGTGGTGGACGCAGGCGCCACCTGCGTGGCCCAGCCCGGTGGCTCGATGCGCGACCAAGAAGTCATCGACGCCGCCAACGAGCACGGCGTGGCGATGGTTTTCACCGGCGTGCGCCACTTCCGCCATTGATGCGCGTGATTGATCGGATTGTTTTGAACTTTGACCCACTCGGCTTGACCCCCGCGCTTTTGCGCGCCGTGGGTGACATGGGCTTGTACGCCCCCACCCCCATCCAGGCCGAGGCGATTACGGCGGTACTCAAGTCTGCCGATGTGTGGGCCACCGCGCCCACCGGCTCTGGCAAAACACTGGCTTTTGCGCTGCCACTGTTGCAGCTTTTGCTGGCTTCTCCGCGCCAGACCAATTTCCGCCGCCCGGTGCGCACCCTGGTGCTGGTGCCCACGCGCGAGTTGGCGGTGCAAGTGGGCGATGTGTTGGCCAACCTGGCGTACAAGCTGCCGCAGTCACTGAAGGTGAACACGGTGTTCGGCGGTGTTTCGGTCAACCCACAAATGATGGCACTGCGGGGCGGTGCAGACATCGTGGTGGCCACGCCGGGCCGTTTGCTCGATTTGATTGACCAGAACGCTTTGCGCCTGGCCGATGTGCAGCACTTGGTGCTCGACGAAGCCGACCGCCTGTTGGATTTGGGTTTTGCAGACGAGTTGCAGCGCGTGCTGGCGCTGCTGCCTGCCAAGCGCCAAACGCTGTTGTTTTCAGCCACGTTTGCACCCGAGGTGGAAGCGCTGGCGGCCAAGCTGCTGCGCGATCCGGTGCGCATCACGGTGGCGGCTTTTGAAGGCCACCAACCCGACATCACCCAGCGTGCCATTGCCGTGGACGAGAAAAGCCGCACCGCCTTGCTGCGCCACCTGATCCAGGAGAATGGCTGGCAGCAGGTGCTGGTGTTTGTGGCCACGCGTTACGCCTGCGAGCATGTGGCCAACAAGCTTTACAAAGCGGGCGTGTTTGCCACGCCTTTTCATGGCGAGATGAGCCAAGGCGCACGCCAAGAAGTTTTGAGCGAATTCAAGGCCGGCCGCTGGGACGTGGTGGTGACCACCGACTTGGCCTCACGCGGCATCGACATCGCCATGTTGCCCGTTGTGGTCAATTACGATCTGCCGCGCTCGGCCACCGACTACACCCACCGCATTGGCCGCACGGGCAGGGCGGGTGCGCATGGCGATGCGGTGAGCTTTGTCACCGCCTCAGCGCTTGCGCATTGGAAGCTGATCCAGAAACGGGAAAGCCTGGAACTCCCTTTGGAGGAAGTGCCAGGCTTTGAGCCCACCGAGACCCCGCCCCCGCCATCGCCTGGCAATGGCGGCATCAAGGGTTCACGGCCGAGCAAGAAAGACAAGTTGAGGGCTGCTGCGGCTGCATCAGTCGCGGGAACTGACACGCCGTAACCGTGCGTTGATTGCGCAGGGATCAGCCCCCTTCACCTTCTTGCCCTTGCGCCTTGAGAACCCGCACCCCGTGCTTGCTCAAAATCTCCACATACACAGAAGTAGCACCCGCTTTGGCTGCGGCGTCCACCGCTTCGATCACGGCACCCACACGCACCACTTCAGCGCTGTCGGCGGTCAGGCCCACCTTGCAGTCAAAGTCCCAAAAGTCCACGCCCTTGGGCACGTCCCGATTGCGCTCGCGCTTGAAGTATTTGCGGATGTCGTGCTTGACGGCTTCGAGCACGCGGTCGGGGTGCTTGCCTTCGGCTTGCAGGGGGAAGTTCTTTTTCATGGGGGCTCTCGTTGGCAGGGCAACCGCCCGGACCGGACGTGAATGCAGGGCTGGATTATCGTTGGTTTGCTGGGTCAGCTCAGGGCTGGCTAATGGTGGGATGAGGGCTCACCCTTGCATTTTTTGATGCGTTCATGCAAAAATGTAAATATGCGAACTTCACTTGATTTCCCTGATGCGCTGTTCAAGCACCTCAAAACCCGGGCTGCCCAAGAGGGCCGAACCCTGCGCGACCTGGTCATTGAGCTGGTGGAACGGGGCTTGACCGCCCGCGAGGTGGTGGACCCACAAAAGCGCTTCGAAGCCAGACCCCCGGTGATTCCAAACCAGGGACCATTGCCACTGGATCTGAGCAAATTGACCAATGCCGATTTGTATGAGTTGATCAACGAGGACGACGATGAGCGAACCATCAAACTTTTGGGGCGTATCTGAGGCTTCGGCCAACTGGCGATTGGCACCGGGCGATTTGCTCGATGTGAATGTGTGGGTGGGCTTGTGCAGTGCCGCACACCCGTTTCACTCGGCGGCCATGCGCTATTGGCAATCGGCCTGCGAAGCCGGAACGCCTTTGTGGTTCTGTCGAACCACCATGATGGGTTTGGTGCGCGTGTTGTCACAGCCTCGCGCGATGGGTCCCAACGTCTTGACTTTGAACCAGGCCATGGCCATGTACCGCCAATGGCTGGACACACCCGCAGTGGGATTGTTGGCCGATCCACCTGGTCTGGATGACGCGGTCGAGCAGCTTTTGGGGCGACGCGGAGAGCCTCAACCCATTCGTTTGTGGACGGACATGTGTCTGGCGGCCACCGCCCAGAGCACAGGCCTGCGCATGGTCACGTTCGATCGCGATTTTGAGCGCTTTGGGTTGGCGCGTTGTTTGGTCTTGGTTTGATGCGAGAGCAGGCCATGGTGCGATCGGGGATGCTGGTCTTCTGGTAGCATGCTAACGATGTAAATCAGGAGTCAAACCATGGACATCGCACTGGTCGGCGGGGGGATCGGCGGCTTGACGGCCGCAGCTTGTTTGTTGCGCGATGGGCACCGCGTGCGCATCTACGAACAAGCGCGTCATGTGGGTGAAATCGGCGCAGCCGTGCAAATGAGTGCCAACGCGGTCAAAGTGCTCTACCACCTGGGCCTGAAAGACCGCCTCGAAGCCCAAGCCGTCAAACCCACCGCATTTGAGTTCCGGCGCTTTGACTCAGGCGAGTTGCTGCACGAGATCAAACTGGGCGAAGACCATGCCCAGCGTCATGGACATCCCTATTACCAAATCCACCGGGTGGACCTGCACGCTGCCTTGCTCGAGGTGGTCGAGCAACTGGACCCGCAGGCTTTGCAGTTGGGCTACAGGGCGATCGAAGTGCTGGAAGACGAGCACAGTGCCTCGATCGTGTTCGAGGATGGTCGCCAGGTCAGGGCCAATTTGGTGGTGGGTTCGGACGGCATCAAGTCGGTGGTGCGCAAGCATGTGGTCGATACAGACCCACCGGTGTTCACCGGGCAGGTGGCTTGGCGTTTGGCCATTCCCATCGAGCGCATTGCGCCAGAGTTGCGGCCCCCTGTGGTCTCGTCGATTTGGTGCGGCCCCCAAAACCATGCGGTGATGTATTACATGCGTGCAGGCCAGGTGCTCAATTTTGTGGGCTGCGTCGAGCGCCCCTGGGAAGAAGAGTCCTGGACCTCGCGCCAGCCATGGGAAGAGTTGGACCAAGACTACGCCGGCTGGCACCCGATTGTGCGCGCCGCCATCGACAACGTGGACCGTGACCAATGCTTCCGCTGGGCCCTGAACAACCGCAAGCCGGTGATGAACTGGTGCACGGACCGCGTCGCCTTGTTGGGCGATGCAGTTCACCCCACATTGCCCTACATGGCGCAGGGCGCTGCGATGGCCATTGAAGACGCGGCGGTGCTGAGCCGGGCCTTGGCGCTCGACTTGCCCATGGCGCAAGCTTTACAAGTCTTTCAAAACCACCGTGCGCCGCGTGCAGCACGGGTGGTGCGCGAGTCCACCGAAATGGGCGACCTGTACCACATTGCCGACGCTCAGCAAATGAAGCAAGCCTTCAAGGACCGCAACATTGCTGCATCACGCAACAACTGGCTGTACCCCTACGATCCGATGAATGCGGATTTGATGTCACCCGCAGGATGAAATAGGCCCCGTCCAGCGGAGCCTGTGGCACGCAAGTGCCGGTTCAGTCGAGCTGAATCAATCGGCTTTGATGCCCTGGTCTTTGATGAGGCGCGCCCAGCGTTCCGCATCGCGCTCGACCAATTGGGCAAAGGCTTGCGGCGTGCTGCCGCTGGGGTCCATGCCTTGTGAGACAAAAGCTTTTTTGACGTCGTCGCCGCTGAGCAACTGGTTGATCTCGCGGTTGTAGAGGTTGACGATGTCGGCCGGTGTGCCTTTGGGGGCAAAGATGCCGTACCACATGTCCACGTTCACATTGCCCGCCTTGGCTTCGGCCAGGGTGGGCAAATCGGGCAGCAAGGCGTGGCGCTTGTCGCTGCCGATGCCCAGCGCCGTCAGGCGACCCGAACGGATGTGCGGCAAAGCCACATGGATGGGGAGGAACATCGCGTCCACTTGGCCGCCAAGCAGGTCGGTCACGGCCGGTCCGGTGCCGCGGTAAGGAATGTGGGTTAAAAAAACTTGGGCGGTGTTTTTGAACAATTCCATCGACAGGTGGTGGGGCGTGCCCACGCCGGGCGATGCGTAATTGAGCCGTCCAGGTTGCTTGCGCAGCGCGGCGACAAACTCTCCAGCGGTTTTGTAGCCCGATTGCGCAGGGGTCACGAGCAAGAGTTGTCCCCAGCTGGTTTGCGATACCGCGGTGAGGTCTTTCACCGCATCAAAACTCAAACCCGGGTAAAGGGCGCGGTTCATGACCAGCGTGTTGACGCTCACCAACAGGGTGGAGCCATCCGGCGCAGAGCGCACCACCGCTTCGGTGCCGATGTTGCCCGATGCGCCCACGCGGTTCTCGACCACGACGGGGCGGTTCAGGCGCTGCGACAGTTTCGGGCCCAGGGTGCGGGCGATCAGGTCAATGCCGGTGCCGGGTGTGAAAGGCACGATCAGTTTGAGTGGGCCTTGGTTGGCGGCGCTTTGGGCCCAGGCCAAAGGGGAGGCGGCTCCCATGCAAAGTCCGGCACCCAAAAGGGCTGAGACGTGTCGGCGTGACGGGTTCATTGGCAGGCTCTCCATGCGTTAGTATGCCAACGATTATTGTCGAATCGGCCCATGCCACTCATCCATAGAATCCCTGACCCATGGCCAAACACGATCTTTACCAGCGTCCGGGATTTTTGTTGCGCAGAGCGCACCAGAACTCGGCCTCGATTTTTGAGAGGGCCTGCGCCGACTTGGGCATAACGCCAGCGCAGTATGGCGTGCTGCGCGTGATGCAAGACCATCCGGGCATTGACCAATCGAGTTTGGCGCGGGCTTTGGCTTTTGACAAAGTCACCGTGCTGCGGGT
>CANGZO010000056.1 GCA_947458305.1 Comamonadaceae bacterium | reverse complement strand
AGTTCAACGATAACCACCGATTGTGCCCATGTCTGAACCCCAACGCCCCAACACCGTGTCTTTGCCCACTGACCAAGAGCTGGTGCTCAAAGTCATCCCCATGCCTGCTGACTGCAATGCCAGCGGCGACATTTTTGGCGGCTGGGTGATGGCCCAAGTCGACTTGGCCGGAGCCGTTTTGCCCGCCCGGCGCGTGCGCGGCCGCATGGTGACCGTGGCGGTGAACGAGTTCATCTTCAAGCAAGCCGTTAAGGTGGGCGACATCTTGTCGTTTTTCTCGCGCATCGTGCGCGTGGGGCGCACCTCGGTCACCGTCAAGGTCGAGGTGTTTGCCGAACGCTTTCAGCTGCAAGGCCAATACATCAAGGTGACCGAAGCGAATCTGACCTATGTGGCGGTGGACGACCAGGGCAAGCCCAGGCCTGTGCCAGCCGAGTGAGTCGTTAGGGCGATCAGGACACGATGTAAGCCGCAGCGCCTGTGGACATCAAAGTCCCGTCAGGCCCGCAAAACTCCATGCGCGACGACCCCACCCGCGAACCTACGCGCAAGGCGTTGGCGGTGATGATGAAGTGCTCGCCAATGCCGGGGCGCAGGTAGTCGACCCGCAAATCGATGGTGCCCAGCTTGGCAAAACGCTCCAGGCGTTTGGCGGGCGGCTCGTCCATGTGCTTGGCGGCCAAGGCCGCCATCACGGCCGCGCTGCCGATGGCGTCAAGCACCGCACTGATGACGCCGCCGTGGATGCGGTTGTAGGCGAAGTGCCCGACCAATTCAGGCCGCATGTCGATGCGGGCCTCCACGCCCTCGGGCGTGACTTTGACCAGCTTCAGACCCAGAGTTTTGTTGAAGACGATTTTTTCTTCGTAGATCTGACGAAAGCCCTCGATGTATTCAGGTTCCAGTAGGATGGGGGATTCGATTCTTTGGGGCATGGCCTGATTCTATGAAATGCGCGTTGGCGTCAAGGTCACGTCCGCGCCAACACCGGCCCCAAGGCCACACCGGTGTGGGTGCCCAAAATGACCAAGGCCTCAGGCGTCATGGCCGCCACGATGCGGCCACCGGCGTTGCCGCCTTCTGGCCCCAGATCAATCACCCAATCGGCCTCGGCAATCACGTCCAGGTCGTGCTCGATCACGACCACGCTGTGACCGGCGTTCACCAAGCGGTGCAGCACGCTGATCAGCTTGTCCACGTCGGCCATGTGCAGGCCCACGGTGGGCTCATCGAGGACATACAGGGTGTGCGGTGCCTTGTTGCCGCGCTTGCCCACCTCGTCGCGCACTTTGGTGAGTTCGGTCACCAACTTGATGCGCTGGGCTTCGCCGCCACTGAGCGTGGGTGAGGGCTGACCCAGCGTGAGGTAACCCAAACCGACGTCTTTGAGCAACTGCAACGGGTGCGCGATGCTGGGCATGCTGGCGAAAAAGCCCACCGCCTCATCGACTTCCATCTGCAGCACATCACCAATGCTCTTGCCGCGCCAAGTTACCGCCAGCGTCTCGGGGTTGAAACGTGCGCCTCGGCAAGTTTCGCAGTGCACTTTCACGTCGGGCAAAAAGCTCATCTCGATGGTGCGCATGCCCTGCCCTTCGCAACTGGGGCAGCGGCCTTCCCCGGTGTTGAAGCTGAAGCGCCCAGCGGCATAACCACGGGCTTTGGCCTCCAGGGTTTCGGCAAACAGTTTGCGGATCGTGTCCCAAAAGCCAATGTAAGTGGCGGGGCAGGAACGTGGGGTTTTGCCAATCGGCGTTTGGTCCACTTCAAGCACGCGGTCAATCGTCTCAAAACCTTGCACATCGCTGCACGCGGTCAAAGCCACGCGCTGGCCTGCGTCTTGCGCGGTGCGGCCTGCAAAGGTCGAACGTTGGCTGACCAGCGCCTGCACATTGGCCAACAACACATCGCGAGCCAAGGTGGATTTGCCCGAACCGCTGACGCCGGTGACGGCGACCAGCCGTTTGAGTGGCACCTGCACATCGACCTGGCGCAGGTTGTGCAGGTTGGCACCTGTGAGCGTAAGCCATTGCAAATCCACACTACCCGCCGCTTCTGCGTGGGGCGATGGCGTGGGCGCCGATTTTGGCGTACCCCCACCGTATGAGGCGCCCGCGCCATTGCCCCGCGCAGAAGCATCCACCACACGCCGAGCCTGCATCGGATGCTTCATCGCGTGCAGCAA
The DNA here is from genome assembly GCA_947458305.1 of Comamonadaceae bacterium. Taxonomy (GTDB): domain Bacteria; phylum Pseudomonadota; class Gammaproteobacteria; order Burkholderiales; family Burkholderiaceae_C; genus Limnohabitans_A. The sequence continues at coordinate 9,085 of CANGZO010000056.1, read as the reverse complement.
ATAGCGACCGGTTTGTGAGTCGGCAGAAGCCGTGATCTCGGCCACCGAGCCTTCAGCCACCAAGCGCCCCCCGCGTTTGCCCGCGCTCGGCCCGATGTCAATGATGTGGTCGGCACGACGAATCGTGTCTTCGTCGTGCTCCACCACGACCAGCGTGTTGCCCTTGTCACTCAGACTTTGCAAAGCGTTGAGCAAGATCCGGTTGTCGCGGGCGTGCAAGCCGATGGTCGGCTCGTCCAGCACATAGCAAACGCCCTGCAAGTTGCTGCCCAATTGCGCGGCCAAACGGATGCGTTGAGCCTCGCCACCAGAAAGCGTGGGCGCACCCCGATCCAGCGTGAGGTAGCCCAGGCCCACTTCTTCCAGAAATTCCAGTCGGCTTTGGATCTCGGGCACCAAGTCGCGGGCGATGTCGGCATCACGGCCTGTCAGGTGCAGCTTTTGCACCCATTGCCGCACATCGCTCACCGACAAACTGGCAATGTCGGTGATGCGCCAGCCTTGGCCCGGCGCAGAACCGAGCCTCACGGCGCGGGCCGTGGCGTTCAGGCGGGTGCCTTCACAGCTGGGGCAGGCCACGTTGGCCAGGTCTTCGATCTCCGGCTCGGCAAAGGTTTGCTCACGGCCCTTGTTCTTGTCGTCTTGCACCGAGTCGTCGAACACTTGGCGCTCGTCTTTGCTCAGCTTGACGCCCGTGCCCACGCAGTCGGGGCACCAGCCGTGTTTGCTGTTGTACGAGAACAAACGCGGGTCGAGTTCGGCATACGAGGTATCGCAGGCCGGGCAAGCGCGCAGTGTCGAGAACACGCGGTGCTGGCCAATCCGGGCGGTGGATTCGCCGCTGAACATGGCTTCGCGCAGACCGTCCAGATCGCTCAGCACATGCACCACGCCTTTGCCGTGCTCCAAGGTTTTGTTCAGGGCTTGGCGCAGCGCCGTCTCGTTGGTGGGCAGCACGTCGAGGCTGGCCACGGGCAGCTCGATGTTGTGTTCCTTGAAGCGGTCGATGCGCGGAAAACCTTGCGTGGGCAAAAAGTCACCATCGACGCGCAAGTGCGTATAGCCACGCGGCCGCGCCCAATCGGCCAACTCGGAGTACACACCCTTGCGGTTGACGACCAGCGGGGCCAACAGGCCAATGTGCTGACCCCGGAACTGCGTCATCAGCTGCGCGATGATGCTGTCGGGCGTTTGGGGCTGCACGGGCGTGTTGTCGTGCACGCAATGCTGAATGCCCAGCTTGACATAGAGCAGGCGCAAAAAGTGCCAGACCTCGGTGGTCGTGCCCACGGTCGATTTGCGGCCACCACGCGACAGGCGCTGCTCAATCGCCACGGTGGGCGGAATGCCATACACCGCATCCACCTCAGGCCGACCTGCAGGCTGCACGATGGCGCGGGCATAGGCGTTCAGACTTTCCAAATAACGGCGCTGGCCTTCGTTGAAAAGGATGTCAAACGCCAGCGTGGACTTGCCCGAACCGCTGACGCCCGTGACCACGTTGAACTTGCCGCGCGGAATGTCCACGCTCAGGTTTTTGAGGTTGTGCTCTTTGGCGTTGACGATCTGGATGTTGTTGTTCAACACTGGCGCGCGTCGAACTTTCGCGAGCGAGGCTGCGGTGTCAGCGGGTGACGATTTCGGCGTACCCCCGCCGTATGAGGAGCCCTCTGACACCGCAGCCTCGCCCCCACCAAGGTACACATCCGCACTCGACCTCTCAGCCACCCCAAACACCTCGCCCATGGCAGCCGCGTACTCCCGCAGCGCCAACCCCGTGTGCGATGTCGCGTGCTGACGCACATCTTCAGGCGTGCCCTCGGCCACGATCAAGCCCCCTGCATAACCACCCTCTGGGCCCAAGTCGATCAGCCAGTCACTGGCACGGATCACATCCAGGTTGTGCTCGATGACGATGAGCGAATGCCCCGCTTCAAGCAGCTTGCGCAAAGCGCGCATGAGCTTGGCGATGTCGTCAAAGTGCAGGCCGGTGGTCGGCTCGTCAAACAAAAACAACGTGCCTTTACGTGCTAAGCTCTGGCGGCTCTTGGATGCGCTCTTGGCCGCCTCGGCCAAAAAGCCCGCCAGCTTGAGGCGCTGCGCCTCACCACCCGACAAGGTGGGCACAGGTTGCCCCAGACGCACGTATTCCAGACCCACATCCACAATCGGCTGCAGGGCACGGATGACTTCGCGGTCTTGCGCAAACAAAGCCGCAGCCTCGCTCACGGTGAGCTCCAAAATGTCGGCCACATTGAGGTGGCGCACCGCACCGCCAATGGCCTGGCGCTCGATGGTGATCTCCAGAATCTCGGGGCGGTAACGCTTGCCGTCGCAGTCGGGGCAACGCAAATACACATCGCTCAAGAACTGCATCTCGACATGTTCAAAGCCCGAACCGCCGCAGGTGGGGCAACGGCCATCGCCGCCGTTGAAGCTGAACTTGCTGGCGGTGTAACCACGTTGGCGCGAGAGTGGTGCGGTGGCAAAAATCTCGCGGATCGCGTCCCACGCGCCCACATAACTCACGGGATTGGAGCGGGCGGTTTTGCCAATCGGCGACTGGTCCACAAACACCACATCGCTCAGGTGGTCTGCGCCCAATAAGCGGTCGTGCGCGCCGGGGGTTTCGGTGGCTTTGCCAAAGTGGCGCATGAGCGCAGGGGCCAGCACGTCTTGGATCAAACTCGACTTGCCCGAGCCGCTGACACCCGTGATGGTGACCAGGCGCTGCAGCGGAAAGTCCACGCTGATGTTTTGCAGGTTGTGCTCGCGTGCGCCTTCCAAAATCAAACGCGGCGTGCTGTCGCTGACCATGCGCTTGAAGCCCAAGCCCACTTGTTTGCGTCCGCCCAAATACGCGCCCGTGAGCGTGTCGGCGTTGCGCAGGTCGGCAGTGGTGCCGTCGAACACAATCTGCCCACCGCGCTCGCCGGGGCCAGGCCCCATGTCGATCATGCGGTCGGCCGCCATCATCACCGCCGGGTCGTGCTCCACCACCACCAGCGTGTTGCCCGCGTCACGCAGGCGGTGCATGGCCAAAGTGATGCGGTGCATGTCGCGTGGGTGCAAGCCGATGCTGGGCTCATCCAGCACGAACAAGGTGTTGACGAGGCTGGTGCCCAGGGCGGTGGTCAAGTTGATGCGCTGGACTTCGCCGCCGCTGAGCGTGCGGCTTTGGCGGTCGAGGGTGAGGTAGCCAATGCCCACGTCGCACAGGTATTTGAGGCGGGTGGTGATTTCTTCCAGCAGCAGTTGCAGGGCTTTTTGTTCGGCGCTTTTGCTTTGTCCTGGTTCTTTGGCGGTTCGGTCTGCATCAGAGCGGGGGGCGAGCTCCTCATGAGGCGGGGGTACGCCAAAATCGTCGCCCGCCCCCCGCTCTGACGCAGACCTTGTGGTCGATCGATCGTCTCGCGACATCTCTGTCGCTGCCTGTGCCTGTGCTTCTGCTTGTGCACCCGCCCCTTCGGCTTCGGCCGGGGCCTCCCCTGCCGCCAGGGAGGCATGCCCAGAAGCAGACACCCGGTCAAAGAACAATCGCAACCTGTCCAGCGGCATGATCATCATGTCGTGCAAACTCAAACCCGGCAGCGCCTCCAACTGCGCCCGCGACCACTTCACACCTGCTGGCATGAAGCGCTTTTCCACTGGCAAGACCCCATCGGCATCCGAGTGGCTGCCGATGCGCCAGAGCAAACTCTCGGTCTTCAAACGTGCCCCTTGGCACGTTGGGCACTCGGTGTAACTGCGGTACTTGGACAAGAGCACACGGATGTGCATCTTGTAGGCCTTGCTCTCCAGGTACTCAAAAAAGCGCTTCACGCCATACCACTGGTGGTTCCAGCGGCCCTTCCACTCGGGTGAGCCATTGATCACCCAGTCTTGCTGGGCTTTCGTCAGTTTGTCCCATGGCGTGTCGCGCGGAATGCCTGCAGCCTCGGCGTGGCGCATCAGGTCGTCCTGGTTTTCTTGCCAGGCGGGGGTTTGCAGCGTCTTGATGGCCCCAGCCCGCAGCGTGAGCTTGGGGTTGGGAATGACCAGGCCGTAGTCGACCCCGATCACCCGACCAAAGCCGCGGCAGGTCTCGCACGCGCCAACCGCCGAGTTGAAGGAGAACATCGACGGAATCGGGTCGGTGTAGCGCTGGTCGCTGTCGGGGCAATGCAGGCCCGTGGAAAAGCGCCAGATGTCAAAGGCGGGCTCAGGGTAGGAAGCAGCAGAGAAATTGGGATCTGACCCCGATTTCTCCACGTGCACATTCAAGCGGCCGCCGCGTTTGAGGGCCACTTCGATGGCTTCGACCACGCGGGCTTTTTCGGCGGTTCCGATGCGAAAGCGGTCGGCGATCACGTCCAGCACTTTACGCGGGCCCGTGGGCGTGGCCACTTCCCGCTCGGCCTGCACCTTGGTGAAACCGCTGGCCGACAGCCACTGCTCGACTTGCTCTGCGCTGGTGTTCGCGGGCAACTCCACCGGGAAGGTCAGGTACAGGCGCGGGTCGCCCGCTTGCACGGCACGCTGGGCCAGCTCGGCATAAATCGTGTCGGGGTTGTCGTGGCGCACCGGCTGCGCGGTGTCTTTGTCGAACAGCTGACCCAGACGGGCGAACAACAACTTCAGATGGTCGTTCAGCTCGGTCATGGTGCCCACGGTGGAGCGCGAGCTGCGCACCGGGTTGGTCTGGTCAATCGCAATCGCCGGGGGTACGCCTTCGACCTTGTCGACGGCCGGTTTGTCCATGCGGTCCAAAAACTGGCGGGCGTAGGCGCTGAAGGTCTCCACATAGCGGCGTTGGCCTTCGGCATACAACGTATCAAACACCAGACTCGATTTGCCCGAGCCGCTGGGGCCGGTGACCACCGTGAGTTCACCGGTGCGGATGTCGAGGTCGATATTTTTAAGGTTGTGCTGACGGGCACCACGGATGCGGATGAGGCCTTGGGACATGCTGGGCTTTATGGGGTGGAGGCCAAACATTCTAGGTCCGTACCCGTTGGGCCTTTTCAAGGCATGGCTTGCCCCTTTTTCTTGACCGGGATCATGAAAACCACGGACATTTCAGCCCGACAAACTGGGCAGATGACAGAATGGAAAAACCTTTCTCACCACGAAAGGACGGGGCCAGAACATGTCCATTGTGAGCACCGATCGCGCTGCAGCACCAAACGCCATCGCCTTGCCCGATTCAGCCCAAGGACCCGCTGAAAACGCAAGCTTGTTGGGCATGCCATTGCAAACCTTGGTTCAACGCAACCCCATCAACTTGCCATTGAATGCCTGCGTGCTCGAAGTAGCCAGCACCCTGCGCTTGATGGGCATGGTCACCGCCTCCGACCTGATGCGTCAGCAAAGCACATCACCGTTGTACTTGGCGCGCAACATCCACCGACAAAGCACGCTCGAGGGTCTGGTGGGCATCGGTCAAAAGGTCAGGGCCTTGCAAAACGATTTGAGTGCAGCCAACACCAGCGCTTACAACACCGGCCACATCATCACGGCCATCACCGATGCTTTGACCTGCCGCTTGATTGCACTGGCCGAGGCGGAACTAGGCCCCCCACCTGTGCCCTATGTCTGGGTGGCTGCAGGCTCGCAAGGGCGCTGCGAGCAAACCGCCAAATCGGACCAAGACAACTGCATGGTTTTAGACGATGCCTATGAGCCCAGCTTGCACGGTGACTATTTCAAGACCTTGGCTCGCCGGGTCTGCGATGGTCTGGCAGCCTGTGGCTACATCCACTGCCCGGGTGAGATGATGGCCATGACCGACACCTGGCGCCAACCGCTGCATGTTTGGCGTCGGTATTTTCAACGCTGGACAGAAAACCCCGAGTCCAAGGCTTTGATGCTGATCACGGTCTTTTTTGATCTGCGGGCGGTGCACGGTGCGTCCGAATTGCTTCAGGGATTGCGCCAAGACGTGTTGGCGCATACGCCCCAAAAAAGCCTGTTTCTGGCGCATGCCGTCAACAATGCACAAAAGCAACGCCCGCCACTCAATTTGTTTGGCCAAATCACCAGCAGCCACAGCGGCGCGCACGCCGGGACGGTCGACTTGAAAAACCACGCCATCACACCCATCGTGGACCTGGCGCGCATCTGCGCTTTAGAGGCCGGCTTGCTCGAAGTCAACACCAGTGATCGCATCGAAAAAGCCTCGAAACTGGGCGAGTTGTCTGAGACCAGTTCGCGCGACTTGCGGGACGCATTTGAATTCGTGTCTCGCCTGCGCATCGTCCATCAAACCCTTTGCATGCGGCGTGGCATGGAGCCTGACAACCACCTGCATTTGCAAGAACTGTCGAATTTCGAACGCGATCATCTGCGCGACGCGTTTTCGGTCATTCAATCGCAGCAGGATGTCTGGGCCCAGCGCTACCCCTCGGGCTTGCTTTGAAAATCTGAGCACTCTGCGGTGCTTGCCATGCGCGACCTGTGCATGCAAGGGTAAACACTGAATATCGGTGTGGTGCTGCGCATACAAACGCCCTAGGTTTTTTGCGTATCCTTGCGCATGCCTGAAATTCACACGCCATCGGCTGCGCTAAAAAAACGTCAAAACCGTTTGAAGTGGACATTGTTGTCAATTTGGCTTTTGACCAGTTTTGGGCCCAGTTTTTTTGCACGCGACTTGGCCATCGACATCCATGGTTGGCCTCTTTATTTTTGGATGGCAGCACAAGGCTCTTTGTTGATTTTCATGGCCATCGTGGTGCTTTATGCGTGGCTCATGAACCGATGGGAAGCCGAAGAAGTTGCACAACTGAGCGCCACCCACCATCGTCCGTCTCTCGCAGACCCGCACGAATCCGACTGATTGGGCCTTCACCGCCCCCCCACACCCGGCCGCTATCAGGGGTGTGCAATCTCCTTCAACCTTCGAGCCGCCTGAGACATTCGGACACCCATTGATCTGGGTCAACACAACAAGTAGACGGTATCGATATGGTTCAGCATGAACACGCGCATTCTCTTGATTCACCCACAGGCCAATCCAACGACATCCGTTCCAATTTAAGTGTTTACCCTAGGTTTGGCGGCATCTTATAGCCGATGAAATTCCCAAGTAAGTTAACAAGCCTAAATTTATAAGGTAATTATGTGGCAGGCACACCACCAGCCCATCAGTACACGCTTTACCTAAACCGTCGGGCTTTGAAACCCGACAACCATCAAGGAAACGACATGTCAACAACAGATCAGTCAAACAACGTGCGGGAACGCTCCCGCCCGATGACGCCGGAGGAGAAGAAAGTCATCATGGCTTCTTCAGCCGGCACCATTTTTGAGTGGTACGACTTTTACCTTTACGGCGCACTGGCTGCCATCATTGGCGCGCAGTTCTTCACCGCCTTCCCAGAAAATACCCGCAACGTTTTTGCCTTGCTGGCTTTTGCCGCGGGCTTCATCGTGCGCCCCTTTGGCGCACTGGTGTTCGGCATGTTGGGCGACATGATCGGTCGCAAGCACACGTTCTTGATGACCATCGTCATCATGGGCGTGTCCACCTTTTTGGTGGGTGTGCTGCCCAACTACGAAAGCTGGGGCGTTGCTGCGCCCATCATCCTGATCCTTTTGCGCATGGCACAAGGTCTGGCCTTGGGCGGTGAGTACGGCGGTGCTGCGATTTATGTCGCCGAGCATGCCCCTGCCAATCAGCGCGGTTACTTCACGGCGTTCATTCAGACCACGGCCACCTTGGGCCTGCTGCTCTCGCTGATCGTCATTTTGTCTGTGCAAGGCTATGTCAACGGCAACTACCCCGATGTGCCCTTGTTGAAAGACGGTGTGGCCGTGCTCATGGCCGATGGCACCCCCACCATGGTCAAGGCATTCAATGCATGGGGCTGGCGCATTCCTTTCATTGGCTCCATCTTCTTGTTGCTGATTTCTCTCTACATCCGCTTGCAGATGAACGAAAGCCCTGCCTTCAAGAAGATGAAGGAAGAAGGTCGCACCTCCAAGGCGCCTTTGAGCGAAGCTTTTGGCAACTGGAAGAACGGCAAAATCGCGATCATCGCGCTGCTGGGCTTGGTGGCGGGTCAGGCTGTGGTTTGGTACACCGGCCAGTTCTACGCCTTGTTCTTCATGCAAAACGTCATCAAGATCGACAGCTTCACCGCCAACGTCATGGTGGCTTGGTCTCTGATCTTGGGTACAGGCGGCTTCTTGTTCTTCGGCGCTTTGTCTGACCGCATTGGTCGCAAGCCGATCATCTTGGCCGGCTGCGCACTGGCTGCTGCAACCTTCTTGCCCGTGTTCAACTTTTTGACTGAAACGGCCAACCCCGCGATTTACCAAGCACACAAGACGCAGGTTTCCGTCAAGGTGGCTGCTGAAGATTGCTCTTTCCAGTTCAACCCCACGGGCACTGTGAAATTCACTTCGTCTTGCGACATTGCCAAGGCTCAATTGGCACGTTCTTCGGTGAACTACACGACAGAAGAAGGTGCTGCACCAGGCACCCTCGCGATTGTGAAGGTGGGCGAGACGGCCATTGAGTCTTATGACGCAGGCAAGCTGACCGGGGACGATCTGAAAAAGGCCAAAGCCGCTTTCGACAGCAGCCTGAACGCAGCGTTGAAGCAAGCTGGCTACCCACTGGTCCCTGCTGACAACAAAACCATTGCCAAGGCCAGCAGTTTCATGGACATCTTCACCACGCAGAAGATCACCATCATTGTGATCCTGACCTACTTGGTTTTGCTCGTGACGATGGTCTATGGCCCGATCGCCGCGATGCTGGTTGAAATGTTCCCCACCCGCATCCGTTACTCCGGTCTGTCTTTGCCGTACCACATCGGCAACGGCTGGTTCGGTGGTTTGATGCCTGCCACTGCGTTTGCGATTTCTGCGCAGACCGGCAACATCTACTCCGGCCTCTGGTACGCCATCGTGATTGCGGTCATGACCGTGGTGATCGGTACGCTGTTTGTGCCAGGCGGCACACACAAGAAGGACATCTTCGCAGGCGATCGCGACGCCCGATAAATCCAACCCCAACCCGACTCGGTCTTTCACTGGGCTGAGCTCGGGTTTCACGGCTGCGTTGCCCCTGACAAGGCAACGGGCCGGTTGGCTTCTT
>CANGZO010000055.1 GCA_947458305.1 Comamonadaceae bacterium | reverse complement strand
TGTGCGAGGTGGGCAAGCTGCCCAGCGGCCAGCCGGTCATCGTGCTGCACGGCGTGCTCAAAGAATGGTTTGAAGCCAAGGGCCTACAAGCCCACATCACCGTGACCGACGAATCCGAATACGCGGCGAGTTTTTGCGTGGTCGAGACCACTGCCACGACAACTTTGCCTGTTTCCGTCAGCGCTGCCCCTTGATATGGGGTGGTTCACCCCGAACTGACTTTGAACTTGAAATACCCATGACCCTCCACGCCCCCTTGATCATCGACATCGAAGGCCAAAGCCTGACGGATGTCGACCGCCGCCGTTTGGCCCACCCTATGGTGGGGGGCATGATTTTGTTTGGCCGCAACTGGCAAAGCCGGGCGCAACTCACCGACTTGTGCACCGAGATCAAAAGCATCCGTGCAGACCTCTTGATCGCGGTGGACCACGAAGGGGGGCGCGTGCAGCGTTTTCGCACCGACGGCTTCACCCACTTGCCCCCCATGCGGGTCCTGGGTGAGCTCTGGGGCCAAGACGATAAGGGCCAGCCCGGCTCGGGCGTGATGAAAGCCTGTGAGGCAGCCACCTCGGTGGGCTTTGTATTGGCCAGTGAATTGCGCGCATGCGGTGTCGACTTCAGCTTCACGCCCGTGCTTGATCTGGACCATGGCGAGAGCGGCGTGATCGGTGACCGTGCCTTTGCACGCGATTCGCGTGTGGTGAGTCTGCTCGCCCGCAGCCTGATGCAAGGCCTGCTGCAGGCTGGCATGGGCAACTGCGGCAAACATTTCCCGGGGCACGGCGCCGTCAAGGCTGACTCGCATGTGGCGCTGCCGGTGGACAAGCGCAGCCTCAAGGCTATCTTGGCCGACGATGCGCAGCCTTATCGATGGCTGGGTAGCGTGCTCACGGCCGTGATGCCCGCCCATGTGATTTACAGCAAGGTAGACAGCCGACCGGCAGGTTTTTCGTCCCGCTGGTTGCAAGACATTTTGCGAGGGCAGTTGGGTTTTCAGGGCGTGGTCTGCACAGACGACCTGTCGATGGCCGCCGCCCGCCAGGTCGATGGCCGCACGCTCAGCTACACCGAAGCGGTCATCACCGCGCTGCACGCCGGGTGCGACCTGGCGCTGCTGTGCAACCGTTCAGCCGTGAACGGCGGGGCAGAACTGGACGAGGTGCTCGACCAGTTGGCCGAAGCCCAGCTCAAAGGCCGCTGGACGCCCAGTGAGATCAGCGAAGAGCGGCGTCTGGGACTTTTGCCCGTGGCCCCACCCAGAGATTGGGAGTCCTTGGTGCGTTCAGCCGACTACATGCGCGCGCTGGATTTGTTGCCTTGATTGAGCGGCACTTTTTGAGTTAGAAAACACCATGGGTCAATTTCTCATCAAATTGTTTGTGGCCATTCTTGGCCTGGTCTTGCTTCTTGGCATGTTGTTGTTTCTGTTGATTTACGTGGTTTGGGCGGCGTTGCGTTGGTTGGTGACAGGTCAAAAACCCCAGGTCGCAGTGGTTTGGCAGCAGTACAGCACGATGCGCAAAAACTTTCGGCAAAGGTCATCTGCTTCGTCAAATCCCAACCGTTATTCAACCGATGACAGTGTCGTGGATGTGGAGGTTCGGGAACTGAAAGATTTGGACCAACGCTTGCCGCCAATGAACAAGAGATGAAGAGAGAATGAATCGCCTATAAAAATGGGGGTATTTTGAGATAAATTTCTTTTCTTTTTATTGAGTTAGCTTAATTTGTAAATCATTTAGTATACATTTTTGACTCCTTAGCCTTGTGGAGTCTTTGTGCATTACCTTGTACCCCGATCAAACTGGTTGCCGTCGTTCAAGCAATCACTGCTTTTGGTGTTTTTTACAGTTGCAGGGGTTGTCTACGCCCAAAACCAGCTGCCACAAACCGAGATCAAGCCCAAAGACGCGGATGCCGTGCGCTTTGCAGCCGATGCTTTAGAGCCCTTTGGGGCCTCTTTTGCCTCTGTACCGCCACCCACGGCGGACCAAGCCAAAGTCTTGATTTACAGGGTAGGGCCCAAAGCCATAGGATCGCCTGCCAACATTTACATTGACAAGCGCTATCACGCATCGCTGTTGCGAGGCGCTTACTCCGAGTTTTGTACATTGCCGGGGCAAGCCAGTTTGTTGGCCGTCCTCGACGATGCCCAGAAAATGCACACGGGCAAACACGCGCCTGCCAACCCATGGACCTTTCAAACAGGCCAAACACTGTTTCTGAAAGTCGAAGAAACCGGTCAGCTCTCAGAAGTCAGGTCAGAACAAGCGCTGCGTGAGCTGAACTCGACGGCATTGCAGACCCACACCGTTTCCCGATCACCACGGGTCCAAGAATGCAAGGTATTGCCGCCACCAGTTGTTCAGGCTGCTGCACCTGTTCCGGCACCTGCACCTGTACCTGTTCCTGTTCCTGTGGTCCAACCCATTCGGAGTGAGCCCGCACCCGTCAGGCCGCCAGTGCCACGACTTTATGCACTCGAATCGGACGCACTTTTTGATTTTGGCAAAACCCAACTGCGCGCCAAGGCTTACAACGAAATTGAAATCATGGCGCAAAAACTTCGCCAAGACTTTTCAAAAGTGGAACGCATCCGTGTCGTCGGCCACAGCGATGCGATTGGTCAACCAGCTGCCAACATCAAATTGTCATTTGAGCGAGCCCAAGTGGTTGCAGATCAGCTCAAAGAGAGGGGCATCAGGCCGACCAAAGGCTTCCAGATCGAGGGTGAGGGCTCGCGTCAATTGATCAAAGTCAATTGCGGCAATGCTGCTACGCCTGTCAACAAACTCTGCCACGCGCCCAATCGCCGTGTGGACATCGTGGTCACAGGCGCCAAGCGCTGAAGACATCCGATCAACCCAGCGGACAGACATCACCATGAAAAATGCTTACAAAATCATCGTCAAAAACGCACAAGGCAGTGCCAAGACCCTGACCCACGATGTGCCAGCCCCGGGATCATTTTGGGGTCCACTCAAGATCAAGGCCGCACCGGGCGCACGCTACCAGTTGGTGGATGTCAGCACGGGCCAAGGGCCTGACAACATCCGAGTCAAGCGGGTGGGCAAAGACTTGCGCATCAGCTTTGAGGGCCGTGACACAGTGGACGTCATGATCACCGACTACTACGAGCACGCTGGTAATGAAAGCCTGGTTGGCGAAGTCGATGCTGGTGTTTTGCACGCCTATGTGCCCGAGACCGGGGATTCGGCTCAAATGCTCAGCCGCTTGACCGATGGTGCCAAGAGCACCGGCATGGCTTTGGGCAGCGAGCAGTTGGCGGGATCTGGTGCGGCAGTGGGTGCTTTGGTGGCCGCTGCGGGCGTTAACCCGCTGGTGGCAGCGCCATTGGCTTTGCTCGGGGCAGGTGGTGGCGGAGGGGGTGGGGGTGGCGGTGTACCGGACACAACACCGCCTGGCTTAAGAGCCGCCAGATTGGCACCCGAAAACGATACCGGCGTGAGCAACAACGACGGCATTACCGCCGACAAAACACTGCGCTTGCTGATCACGGCCGACCCCGATGCCGTCAGTGCCACGGTAACGCTCATGAACGGAAAAATCTACACATCGACCACCAAAAATGCGCAAGGTCAATTTGTGGTTCAAATTCCCGACGCCGATGCATTGGGAAACGGGCAGGTGACTTATTCGGTGGTGGTCAAAGATGCGGCGGGCAACACATCTCAGCCTTTTTCTGGAACCCCCTTTGTGGTGGACCGATTGTCGGAGGCGCTTGACCCATCCCCATTGTTCAACTTGCGCAAGATGACACAGTCAGAGTTCGATTTTGTCCAAGACGATTTTTTAACCAATCAGTCGAAACCAGAATTTGACGGAACGATCACCAACTATAACGCTGCTACGCAAAAACTCTTGGTGCAGGTGGTGGGCATCACCGGCACAACGCTCGATTACGCGTACATCACCCCCGATGCAACGACTGGCGCATGGGTGTTCAAGCCATCCATCGATTTGGCTGGTAAGAACAACCAATACCTGTTGAAGGCCACATTGGTGGACAACGCGGGCAATATTTTGAAAGCTTGGGACCAATCGTTTGGCGTAGACCAGGTAGTGCCGCTGTTTGCGCTGGCTTTCAGCAGCTCAAGTACCAGTTCAACTTGGGGTGCGCCTGTTACCGCTGGCTCCTCTGAGTTAGGTCATTACTGGGCTTCTTCAACCGCCCAAAAGATATCAACTTCCTTTGTTGCTTTATCAGATGCAACAGATGGAGGTGTATTTAAGATTGGATTTTGGGATTTGGCGGGTAATGCCGCGAAAACGCTCACCAGTGCTGATAATCCTCAAACAGCCTCAGTTGAAGATGCTTGGGCATTCTCATCAAACGTCAGTGTTGTGAATTTGAGCCAAAACAGTTTGAATGCTGAATACAAAACCCCTAAAACATTCGGCACTGGTGCTTTCGCTGGGGCTGTTGGTAAGCTCCAATTCACTCCGGGACAAGAAACTTTATTGAATGTTGCTGATGCTTATTCGATAAATCCTGCAGTGAACTCTGTGGCTGCAATCAACCACATCGTGATGACCGATGGTGTCGGAAATGACACCTTAAAACTGACCATGGGCGATGTGCTGGCGCTTGGCGTGAAGGACAGTTTCGTTTCGAGCGGTCGTCGGCAAATGCGCATCGATGGCGATACGGGTGACAAAGTGTCACTCGATGACCTGGTGGGGTCGTCGACAGATCAAATATGGAGTCAGCAGCCAAATCAATTGCCGGATATGCCCTCATACACCGTATATAGCAATGCCTATTGGGGCCTTGACCTGTTTATCCAGCAGGGTATCGAAGTGCTCTGAGTAGACCAAGGTCCTGCACAAGAAAATGGCCCGCATCAGCGGGCCATTTTTCTTTCAGGCGTCAGCGCCGCTTATTCCTGCACGTGCCGCAGCGCAGGGAACAAGATCACGTCGCGGATGCTGGCGCTGTCGGTCAGCAGCATCATCAGGCGGTCAATGCCGATGCCGCAACCACCTGCGGGCGGCATGCCGTATTCCAGGGCGCGCACAAAGTCGTGGTCGTAGTACATGGCTTCGTCGTCGCCGTCGTCTTTGGCGGCGACTTGGGCCTGGAAGCGCGCGGCCTGGTCTTCGGCGTCGTTCAATTCGCTGAAGCCGTTGCCGAACTCGCGACCGGTGATGTAGAGCTCAAAGCGCTCGGTCACTTCGGGGCGGCTGTCGTTGGCGCGGGCCAGCGGGCTGATTTCGGTGGGGTGTTCCATGATGAAGGTCGGCTCCCAGAGCTTGTCTTCCACGGTTTCCTCAAAGTAGAACACCTGCAAGCTGGCCAAGCTGCGTGTGGACAGCTTGTCCTTGGCTTCGCTCATGCCCAGCTTTTTCAGGGCGTTGATCAGCCACTCGGCGTTGTCGACGTTGTCACCCGCCTCGGTGTGTTTGACGATGGCTTCGCGGATGGTCATGCGGGCGAAAGGCTTGTTCAGGTCCACCGGCTTGCCGTTGTAGGTCAGGTCCAGCGTGCCTGCAGCGGTCATGGCCGCGTCGCGGATCAGGCTTTCGGTAAAACCCATCAGGTCTTGGTAGTTCCAATACGCCGCGTAGAACTCCATCATGGTGAACTCGGGGTTGTGGCGCACCGAGATGCCTTCGTTGCGGAAGTTGCGGTTGATCTCGAACACGCGCTCAAAGCCGCCCACCAGCAAGCGCTTGAGGTACAGCTCGGGTGCGATGCGCAAAAACATCTCTTGGTCCAGCGCGTTGTGGTGCGTGACAAACGGCTTGGCATTGGCACCACCGGGGATGGGGTGCAGCATGGGCGTTTCGACTTCCAAAAAGCCGTGTTGGACCATGAACTCGCGTATGCCGCTCACGGCCTTGCTGCGGGCCGCAAAGCGCTTGCGGGCGGCTTCGTCGGTCATCAGGTCCACATAGCGCTGGCGGTATTTCACTTCCTGGTCGGCCACGCCATGGAACTTGTCGGGCATCGGGCGCAGGCTCTTGGTGAGCATGCGGATGCTGGTGGCATGGATCGACAGCTCGCCCGTGCGGGTTTTGAACAGGTGGCCTTCTACGCCCACGATGTCGCCCAGGTCCCAGTGCTTGAACAGGGCATACAGGTCTTCGCCCACGTCGTCGCGGGTCACATAGACCTGGATGCGGCCCGTGGCGTCTTGCAGGGTTGCAAAGCTGGCTTTGCCCATGACGCGCTTGAGCATCATGCGGCCGGCGACTTTGGCCATGGTTTTGGCCACGCCTTCGCCGTTCAAGGTTTCGGCATCTTTGTCGCCATGCGCTTGGTGCAGGTTGGCGGCGTGGTGCTCTGGCTTGAAATCGTTGGGGAAGGCCACACCCTTGCCGTCGGCCTGCGCCTGGCGCATGGCTTTGAGTTTTTCGCGGCGCTCAGCGATCAGCTGGTTTTCATCTTGTGGGGCTGGCGCGGCTGGGGCGTTGGCGTTCGTGTCGGACATGGTGGGCAATGGTTGGGCTCAGGGCGCTTGGCGTGGCTGAACCAGGTTGGCGGGGGAATCGAAGAAAAGCACAAGTGCGCCAAGGCGCAAAACCCGCTATTTTAAGAGTTTGCCGGGGCTTGGGGCTGGAGCAGCAGGGCGGCGTGGCCTCAGGCTGCGGTCATGGCTGAGAAGGTGACCGAGGTGATGGCCGAGGTGGCGACGTTGAGGGGGCCACCATGTCGCCGATCAACTCCAAGCGCATCAGGGGCTCTTGCAGTGCAAACAGGCGGTATTTCATTTGCAAAGGCAAGGGCAGCAACTCGCCCCAGCGGTGCGACAACCAGCTGCAGTCTTGCAAACGCCAAGCTTCGGCCCAATGGGGCACCACGCTGGGCTGTGCGCTCAGCTGGGTCAGGGCCTCGTGCATTTGTATCGACAGGTGCTGCAGGTCTTCGGGCACTTGGACAGACGGCTCTGGCGGCAGGGCATGCACCTGGCCTGTCCACAAACCGTCGCTGCGCTGACGCGTGTTCTGGATACTGATTTTTTCGATGCCTCGGCACCAGACCATGACCAGCCCGGCTTGGGGCCGCTCAATCCGCTCGATGTGCACCCGTGTGCCCAGGGTTTCAAACTGCTCGGCGCTGACCCCTGGGCGGTGCACTTCGCGGCCTTGGGTGAGGGTGACCACCGCAAAGCCAGTGCCTTGCCGCTCACATTCGCCGATCATTTGCAGGTAGCGCAATTCAAACAATTGCAAGGGCAGCAAAGCGCCGGGAAACAGCACCGTGCCCAATGGGAAAAGGGGCAGTTCCATGGGGGTCATGGGATTGGGGGGAGGGCTTGGAGGCATCTGGGTATCATCGCACGAGCAGGAGAAAAATCGATGTGGTTTCAAATGGTCAGTCTGGTCTTGGACGTGGTGGCAGGCTTGTTGGCAGGCACGTGCTTGCTGCGTTTACTCATGCAGCGCCAAAGGATTTCGTTTCACCAACCCGTGGGGCGTTTCGTGTTTGCATTGAGCGATTGGTTGGTGCTGCCTTTGCGCAAAGTGATTCCGTCTTGGTCGGCTTGGGATTTGTCCAGCTTGGCGGGCGCTTGGTTGATCAAGTTGGCGCAAGTGTCCTTGTTGTGGCTGATCTCGGGCGGGCATGCGTCAGGGCTTTTGCTGCC
Source organism: Comamonadaceae bacterium (assembly GCA_947458305.1). Lineage (GTDB taxonomy): Bacteria > Pseudomonadota > Gammaproteobacteria > Burkholderiales > Burkholderiaceae_C > Limnohabitans_A. The sequence goes on along the minus strand of CANGZO010000055.1, from coordinate 3,665 downwards.
ATGGTTCAGTGTGTTGAGCTTGCTTCAGCTGGTGGTGTCGGGACTGAGTGCGCTGGTGCTGGTGTACGCGGTCATGTCGTGGGTCAGCCCTCAATCGCCCTTGAACGATCTGGTGTCCAAGTTGGTTGAGCCTGTCTTGCGCCCATTTCGGCGTGTGGTGCCGCTGGTGGGCGGCATAGATTTGTCGCCTTTGGTCTTGCTCTTGGCCCTGCAGATGCTGGGCATTGTATTGATGGGTCTGCAAATGGACGGTTTGCGCTAGACCTTGAGCTGAAGCCATGACAAAGGCCCTCTCTCGAGGGCCTTTCTTCTGGGAGCATCGGGTGCGGTTTAGCTGACGGCGTCTGCCGGCTGGCGCTGCAGCATGGCCAGGGTGGTGGCGATGGTCTTGCGGAGCTCTCGGCGGTCGCAGATGAAGTCCACCGCGCCTTTGGTCTGCAAAAACTCAGCGCGCTGGAAGCCTTCGGGCAGGGTCACGCGCACGGTGCTTTCGATCACGCGGGGGCCGGCAAAGCCGATCAGGGCTTTGGGCTCGGCAATCACCACATCACCCAAGAAGGCAAAACCAGCCGACACGCCACCCATGGTGGGGTCGGTCAGCACGCTGATGTAGGGCAGGCCCTTTTTGGCCAAACGGGTCAGGGCGGCGTTGGTCTTGGCCATTTGCATGAGCGAGAGCAGGCCTTCTTGCATGCGCGCACCGCCCGTGGCAGTGAAGCAGACAAAGGGTACTTTTTGCGCGATGGCGGTTTCCACGCCGCGCACAAAGCGCTCGCCCACCACAGACCCCATGGAGCCACCCATGAAGTCGAACTCGAAGCAGGCCACCACCAAATTGATGCTGTGCACCGAACCACCCATGACCACCAGGGCATCGGTCTCGCCCGTGTTGTCCATGGCTTCTTTGAGGCGTTCGGGGTATTTGCGGCTGTCTTTGAACTTGAGCGGGTCCACCGGCACCACTTCTTGGCCGATTTCGTAGCGGCCTTCACCGTCCAAGAAGGCGTTCAAGCGGGCGCGGGCGCCAATGCGCAGGTGGTGCGAGCAACCGGGGCAGACGTTCTGGTTTTCTTCCAGGTCAGTCTTGTAGAGCACTGTTTCGCAACTGGGGCACTTGACCCATAAGCCCTCTGGCACCGTGCGGCGATCGGCCGGGTCGGTGTGCTGGATCTTGGGTGGGAGCAGTTTTTCGAGCCAACTCATGAGGGGTTCTCCTTAGCGGGGAATTATCGTTCATCGCGGCCGGAGGCCGCTGCTACAGGAAGCCATTGCGGCGGGTCGCCGCGCTTAAGCGTCCAGCGCCTGCCGGATGCCCGAAAGGAACTCACCGGCTACGTCGTTGATGCGGTCACCAGGCGCAGCATCGATCAGCTGGATCAAACGCGAGCCGATCACCACCGCATCGGCCACGCGGCTGATGGCCTTGGCTGTTTCTGCGTCGCGAATCCCAAAACCCACGCCGACGGGCACGCTGACGTGCTGGCGAATGCGCGGCAGCATGGCTTCGACCGCGTCGGTGTCGAGCGTGCCCGAGCCGGTCACTCCCTTCAGCGACACGTAATACACGTAGCCGCTGGCCACTTGGGCCACCTGTTGCATGCGTTCGTCGGTGCTGGTCGGTGCCAGCAAAAAGATCAGGTCCATGCTGTGGGCGCGCAGCTTGGCGGCAAATTCCACGCATTCTTCGGGGGGGTAGTCCACGATCAGCACACCGTCCACGCCGGCAGCGGATGCGTCACGGATGAAGCTGTCAGCGCCGTGTTTCTGGTCGTAGCGCTCCACCGGGTTGGCGTAACCCATCAGCACCACCGGGGTGGTGGCGTTGGTCTGGCGGAACTCGCGCACCATGGCCAGCACCTGCACGGTACCAATACCGAGCGCCAAAGCTTTATCACCAGCTTTTTGGATCACGGGGCCGTCGGCCGATGGGTCAGAAAACGGCACCCCCAGCTCGATGATGTCGGCCCCAGCTTTGGCCATGGCATGCATCAGTGGCACGGTGGTGGTTTTTTGGGGAAAGCCTGCCGTGACATACGGGATCAGTGCTTTGCGGCCCTGAGATTTCAGGGCGGAGAGGGTGGCGTCGATGCGGCTCATGTCTGCTCTCACTTCACAAAATTCACGGGTTGCTCGCCACCTTTGACCGACTGGCCTTGGCAGCTGGGTCGGCAGAAAAAGTCGGCGTTCGACAAGTCGGCCACGGTGCCGATGTCCTTGTCGCCACGTCCCGACAGGTTGATCAAAATGGACTGGTCCGTGCGCATGGTTTTGGCCAGCTTCATCGCGTAGGCCACGGCGTGGCTCGATTCCAGCGCGGGGATGATGCCCTCGGTGCGGCACAGGTAGTGGAAAGCTTCGAGTGCTTCTTTGTCGGTGATGCCCACGTACTCGGCACGGCCGATGTCTTTGAGGAAGGCGTGCTCGGGGCCGACGCCGGGGTAGTCCAGACCGGCGCTGACGCTGTGGGTTTCGGTGATCTGGCCGTTCTCGTCTTGCAAGATGTAAGTGCGGTTGCCGTGCAGCACGCCGGGGCTGCCCAGCTGCAGCGAGCAAGAGTGCTTGCCCGAATCCATGCCTTCGCCAGCGGCTTCCACACCGATCAGGCGGGTTTTCTCGTGTTGAATGTAGGGGTAGAAGATGCCCATGGCGTTGCTGCCGCCGCCCACGCAGGCAATCACCGCGTCAGGTTGCTGTTCGGCCATCTTCAATGTCTTGAACATCTCTGGCATTTGGGTGAGGCACTCTTCGCCGATGACGCTTTGGAAGTCGCGCACCATCATGGGGTAGGGGTGCGGGCCCGCCACGGTGCCGATGATGTAGAAGGTGTTGTCCACATTGGCCACCCAGTCGCGCATGGCTTCGTTGAGGGCGTCTTTGAGGGTTTTGCTGCCCGACTCGACCGGCACCACGGTCGCGCCCAAGAGCTTCATGCGGTAAACGTTGGGGCTTTGGCGCTTGACGTCTTCGCTGCCCATGTACACCACGCACTCCAAGCCGTAGCGGGCGCAGATGGTGGCCGTGGCCACGCCGTGCTGGCCCGCACCGGTCTCGGCAATGATGCGCGGTTTGCCCATGCGCTTGGCGAGCATGGCCTGGCCAATGGTGTTGTTGATCTTGTGGGCGCCTGTGTGGTTCAGGTCTTCGCGCTTCAAGAAAATCTGCGCGCCGCCCATTTCGCGGCTCATGCGCGCGGCGTGGTAGACCGGGCTGGGTCGGCCCACGAAGTGCGCCAGCTCGGACTTGAACTCGGCGATGAACTGAGGGTCGTGTTGGTACTTGGCGTAAGCGTCTTTGAGTTCGTTGATGGCATGGGTCAGGGTTTCGCTGACAAAACTGCCGCCATAGATGCCGAAATGGCCTTTGACATCGGGTTGTTGGTATTCAAACATGGTGATGGCCTTGGTGGGTGGCGCTGCCGCTCGGTGCTTGCAGTGCTGAATGTTGCAAAGGGGGTCGAGACCAGCCCGTGGAATGCTTTAAAAGGGGAGGATGTTGTCTGCGGTGCGAACCGCCTGGACAAACTGCCGCATTTTGTCGGCATCTTTCAGGCCCTTGCCTGCTTCGATGCCCGAGCTCACGTCAACGGCCAGAGACAGGCCATGCGTGCGCAGCGCCCGCATGCCATCGCCCACGTTTGCAGGTGTGAGTCCACCAGACAAAACGAG